>JBCDFX010000156.1:0-8853 GCA_039177155.1 Cyanobacteria bacterium P01_H01_bin.119 | reverse complement strand
GTACGAGTTAGATTTTAGGGCTTGCCAGGACCGGCGGGAAAAAGAGGCTACGGAAAAATCAGAGGAATGGGGCTTTGCCACGCTGGAGCTAGCGGAGCTAGTGAGGGTTTGGGGAAAGCAAGCCATCGCTGACGAACTGGCCCAGCTGCCAGACACCCTACCGTTGCAGCGTCAGCCCCTATGCGCCCAGTGCGTCAACTGGCGGCCGCCACGCCCAATGGCCCTATCCAATGGCCAAACCTTTATGAGTCTGGGACTGTGTGAGCTACGAGCCGCCAGCGACCTGGTGCAGATGCCCCAGCACTACGCGGCGAAATGCAGTTTCTACGAACCGGATACGCCGTTTTAGAAAACGTTGCACCGATGCGGGAGTGGTGCCCCGCTTAGCCATTAACTCGACACATAGACAATCAATGAATAATTCACCACTAAAAAACGCATCACAGCAAAGCGTCTGGCAATGGGTCACGCTGAAATTTGATCCGACTGAGCCAAAAACCAGTAATCCAGAATGGCAGGCGCAGCACTCGGTATTAGTCGTCTTTGAAAACGGCGGAGAACAGCGCATCTATTTCAATCCTGGGATGCTTTCTAGGCTTAGAAAGGGGGATGTGATTTTGTGCCACTATCGCACGGGCAAATGGCGAGTAGCCAAGGAGCAACCGCCAGAGCTGATGCAGAGGCTAGAGAACCGCACGGTTGCCCCCCATGAGAGAAACGAATTTTCGCCACCGGTTAGCGACCCACGCCCCACAGCCCCGCCGAATCTAGCAGCGGTGCCGACTCCGCCGCCAGCAGCGCCGCCAACGAGTCGCGACGTGGTGGAAATCGTAGATATCTTTCAGGAGCTAAAAGCCGCGCGGCCAGAGGCGCAGGAAACGACGATACGGGCGTTTTCGAGCACGTTGTTTATGCAGCGGCGGAAGGAGGACGCAGAGTTTTAAGAAATTTACCGGGACTTGTATTTTCTCAGGTCCCAGTGCATCGATACCCTTACCTCTCCTCTTCTCTTTTTCACTCTCTTCAATCCCCTAACTAGTCATTGGCATCCCAAGAGCAGGAGCGCTCACAGCTTGGCTGTGATAAGCTGTCGCCTCTTGATGCCAATGACGAAAATACGTGAACGAAGTGAACAACTACCTGCATAAAGTGCTTTACTTCTGAGAGATTTTAAGTATCCCTTAGAAGTGAGTATTGCGAAGGTTACAGCTGCTGAGTCTAACGTACTTACTATGCTGCATAGCCAAACAAACTATCTAGGTAAAGGCTATTTACATGGGGCTGATTCACACCGTTTTGCATCAGGAAAAGAGAAAGTGCAGCCTGCATCACGCGCTCCTGACTCCATAGCTCATGGGTGTTTAAGTAGTCCTGGATTGATATGTGTAGGCTTTCGGGAACTTCAACCATAAGGCTAACAGTGGCCGTCTTTATGGGAGCTTTGGCTGCAGTAGCTGTAGTCATAAATCTAACGCCTCATATTTTTAAGCATGACAAATTAGGGCCTAGCATGAGTACCCTTGCCCCATCGCCGCTATAAGCGGGTTAGCAGCATCGGGAACACAGGGCAAAGAAGACTTAGCTAGGTCGCCTGGTTCAGTGGTGCTTCATTGTGCAGGAGCCGATGGGAATTCGCAACGCCTGTCCTTCTTCATAATTTTCTAATGGCAAAAAATACCTAACGAAACCAAGAGGGCTAAGCTCCTGTTTTCGTTACATACCATCATATTTAGAGATAGATCCCCATACTTAAAGGTTTTCCACAGAATCCCTAAATGCGTTGAGCGTTGGTAATACCCTGGGGATAACCCGGTTTAATCTGGGGATAAGTCAGGGAAAAACCTGGGGATAACTCGGCATATTGTTAAGAAAAATAAAGTGGTAAATTGCCCCAGAACTGGCTGAATTTATTAAAATTTTTTGACGCTTAAACCTATGTCTGCAAAGGGTTTACTGTTCTAAGTCAAGACTATTTCGGTCTAATTGCCTAATCTGATCTGCGATCGCATCCAGCGTATTGCCTAACGCGATGTGGTTCATATTCTGAATGACGTCATCCACGGTTGCGCGACTGCTGACAACAACTGTTAACTCATTCGTACTGATTAGATGTTGAGCCAGGGCAGCCTTGGCCGGTAACGATAGCTGCTCAACTTTTTGATAGATATCCGTAACCAAACTTTCGTCGTTTGCTCCAATAACGACTTCAATTCCTTGGTTATTCAACTTACCCATGAAAATTCCGACGCTCGAACCTGATTAAAGATCACTATGTGGCTTTACACAGACACAGGCGATTGAGGGATTACGGATTTCTCAATGTAGTCTGGATTACTTTGAGACTCTTTGAGACGACCCGCCAATAACCCCAGCATGGTTGCGATCGCAGGGGGATTTAAATCGTCAACAAAGACTTTAAGAAATAAGAACTGCTTTGCGTCAGCTGGCAGGGCTTTAATCAGCTTTTCTAAGCTGTCAGTTCGAATATCGCTACCATTCCGAAAGTTGCTAACCGTGGCTTCTCGAAGACCAGCGTCGATGGCAACGGCCTTTCCAGTTAAGCCGAATTCCTTCAACGTCAGATCAAATGCTTTCGAAAAATCCATAAGGTTACGCTTTAAAGTAATCGACTAATGTATGATTACTACCAACTTTGATTGTGGAGCCACAAATTACTTTCGAAGGTAATTTATGGCTCCATTATGCCACCTTTGTCAAACGGGCTCCCTCGGTTTTCAAGGATCTTGGCTGAAAAGTTAAAAACCCATCTCCGGCCAGAGATGGGTCGAAAGCTTGGTTGCATTACTGCGGTCAAGCCAAGTTCAAAATAGATTGACCTAATTATATGACGAAAATACGTAATTCTTCCAGCCCCCTGGAAGAAAGTTCGCGCTACGTGCTTTTGGATGAGGTAACGGTTAACCGTTTAATCGATGCAAAGTTAACCGCAGCCCAGTACCGTACAGTGCTTTATTTCTCATTGGTAGACCCCTTTGGCAATCGGTTTGTAGATACCGGGGGCAAAATGGCTAGACAACGGCTGGAAATCAGTAAGTCGACTTACTATGAAGCCCTGGCAGCCCTAGAACGAGAGGAATTGTTTGAGTTTGAGGATGTATCCCTACGCGTAAGAAACCGGGTAGGGAGCAAATCTCCCGAAAAATACTCTGGTAAAAAAATAGTCCGAGAAACTAAGCTACAGTCCGAAATTTCGGACTGTAGTCCAGAAAATCAAAATCCTACCCGAGAAATTAGACCACAGTCCGAAATTTCGGAAAATGAGCCGCTGAAACCTTTTAGTATCAAGTGTTCTAATACTTCTCAATATTATTCAATAGGTTTCAATCAGGATCAAAAAAGTTCAGTAAGAGAGAGAGAAGACCAAACTTCTATCTTTGAAATCGAATCAAACTACAGGGAGTGGCTTCTAGCTAAGGCAAGTCGATTACCAGAACCGCCCACACTTCGGGAATTATGGCTAGAAAAACAGAGCGTAGAGCCTGCCAACTTGCGTGAATATGAAGCATGGCGATCCGTCCAACAGCAAATAAACACCCTTCCGCCGCCGTCTCCCCCAGAACAGCCTGAGCCAGAAGCCGAGAGCATCGACTCAAAGCTTGCTCGCTATCAAAGCCAGTGGTCTGTAGTGGCTATGCGCAAAGGAATTCAAAATGCGATCGCAACCCATCCCGAATGGAACATCGATATCGGTCCAGAAGGACCCCGCTGGCAACCCACCCCCCCAGAACAGGGTGCTGGGCCGTCGCCTGAGCAGGAAGTGTCAGCAGATACAGTGCTGCATCGTATAAAAAATGCCATTGCTACCCAGAGCCCCATCGCGTCTCAGCTGAAGGCCGATGCTGAACGCTGCCATATCGATATCCTCATGCTTCAGGCAGAATGGGAGCTGGCGGCGAGGCCACCTGGCGATGCTGTAGATGATATGCGTCAGGCGGGGTGAGTACGATGAACCTGTCTCCAGACGATATCAAACAGCTGTGGGAAGCAGAGCATTACACACCTAAGGGCTATCTGCATCATCTGCTTTTGGTCCATCGCCCACCAGGTGAGTCCTGGAAAATCGAGAGTGTATCTGAGTTCTGCCAGCGCTGGAAGCTGTCCGAGCGTCAGTTTTACAAAGCTAAAGCCGTGCTGGTGGCCGATGACTTGATTGATGAATCGATCAACGAGTGTGTGGAGCTGACGGCGATCCGTCCTGACGTCTCAGACCCAGAACCGTCTATGCCGATGCTGGGCGAGTTAATCGTTGACACGCTGGACGCCAAGCCGGAGCAGCCGACCAGCAGCCGTGAGTGGGCGACCTGGTACGACGAAGCGCGGCGGCGGGGCCTGGTGCTCGCGTCCCAGCGGCAGGGCGATACGACGCTGGTGTGTCTGGTGGATGAACGATGGGTAACGTTTGAGGAGTTGAGATCGCAATCCTGGGATGAGCTAACAGCCCAATTAAAGCCGATGATGGTGGATGCTGTAGCCGAAGCTGATGAGCTGACGCCGGAACAGCAAAAGATTCTAGCGGCGATGTCTCGGTTAACGGGAGGATAGAACGATGCCGATGGACCGATCGCTCTACCCTGACAACTGGGATGAGCTAGCCCTAGAAATCAAAACCGAGGCGAATTGGTGCTGTACCGAATGCGGGCGTCCCTGCCGCCGCCCTGGCGAGACCCGCGAAGCCGCCATCTTTCGGCTGACGCTCACCGAGCATCCTACGGTAGCAGAGCTGTGGGAGCCGAGCGGCGCTGGTACGGCGGTGTCTAGGCTGGGACGATTTAAGCTGACCGTAGCGCATTTGGATCATGTCCCCCAGAACTGCGATCGCAGCAACCTAAAAGCGCTCTGTGCTCCATGCCACGGCACTTATGACCTCAAGCAAATGGGCCGTAAGCGGGTGCTCAAGGCAGAACGAGCGGGGCAGCTGCGGATGGACACATCTACCGAAACGCAGCTGTCAACGCTGCCGGAGGTTGCGCCCTATGAAGTTCGGGCGGTGTGTTCTGGGGGAAAGAACGATGCTATACGACGGCATCGGGATAAAGGTCGTGCCTCAGGCTGGATTGAGGAGCGGATGGGGAATCGAGGGCGGAAGCAGCCGAGTGTGAGTTATTACTATCGGTGGGATAGCCATAAGGGGCGGGTGAGCGAGTATATACGGGCGAGTAAGGTGGCGCGGGTGGCGCAGCTGATTGCGGCGGAGCGGCCTGCGTTGGAAATCTTGAAGGTTGTTGTTGAAGGTAAGAGAAAGATTTCGGGTGTGTCGGCTGAATTGTTGAGGTGAGGGTGGTGGAGTGGCGAATGAGGAGTACCTACGGCGACTGCGACAGGGAGTAGAAGAATGGAATCAGTGGAGAAACAAAAATTTTGCCATTCAACTTGACCTGAGTAAAGCCAATCTGAGTGAAGCCAATCTGAGTGAAGCCAACTTGGTTGGAGCCAATCTGAGTGAAGCTGACCTGAGTGAAGCTAATCTGAGTGAAGCCAACTTGGTTGGAGCCAACCTGTTTGGAGCCAATCTGAGTGAAGCTAATCTGAGTGAAGCTAATCTGAGTGAAGCCAACTTGTTTGGAGCCAATCTGAGTGAAGCCAACCTGTTGGAAACTAACCTGAGTAGAGCCAATCTGAGTGAAGCCAACTTGGTTGGAGCCAACCTGTTTGGAGCCAACTTGTTTGGAGCCAAGCTTCGTACAGCCGATCTACTTCGAGTCAGCTTGGTTGGAGCCGATCTACTTGGAGCCGATCTAAGTGAATCCAATCTGAGTGAATCCAATCTAAGTGAATCCAATCTAAGTGAATCCAATCTGAGTCACACCCGACTGGTTAGAGCCAATTTGTTTAGAGCTAAGCTTCGCATAGCCAATCTGAGTAGAGCCGACCTGAGTGGAGTCGAGCTTAGTGAAGCCAACCTGCATGTAGCCAATCTGAGTGAAGCCAACTTGGTTGGAGCCAATCTGAGTGAAGCCAATCTGAGTGAAGCCAACTTGGTTGAAGCCAACTTGTTTGGAGCCAATCTGAGTAGAGCTGATCTGAGTGAAGCCAACTTGGTTGGAGCCAACTTGGTTGGAGCCGATCTGAGTAGAGTGAATCTGAGTGAAGCCAACCTGAGAGGAGCCGATCTGAGTAGAGTGAATCTAAAACAAGCGAATCTATCCAAAATTTCTTGCAGTAGTGCAAAACTGCACCAGATTAATTTCACTCAGGCTGAGTTGGTCGCGGCTAATTTTATCCAGGCCGATTTGTGGGGAGCAGTGTTATTGGGTGCAAATCTGCAGGGTGCAAACCTGCAGGGTGCAAATCTGCAAAAGGCATATCTAGTCAAAGCCAATCTCAAATCGGTCAATCTCAGCTGGGCATGTTTGCAAAGGTCAAATCTTACGGGAGCTAATCTAAGTCAGGCCATCCTTTGTGACGCGAATCTGACCCAGGCTAACTTGTTGCGGACTAACTTAGCAGGGGCCGACCTACGACAGGTCACCCTTAACCACGCTATCTGTGAAGAGACTCAATTGATTGAAAGTAAACTAGGTGCCGCTAGTTTCTACAAAGCTGATGCTACGGGAGCTTGCTTTTACAAAGCCGATGCCATTGGTGTTGATTTTCAACGTGCCATTCTTACAGGTGCTTGTATCGAAGACTGGAACATCAACAGCGTTACAAACCTGAAAGATGTTGTGTGTGATCATATCTATCTCAAAGCAAATGCTCAAGAGCGTCGTCCTCACGGTGGTGAGTTCCAGCCGGGAGAGTTTACCCAAAGGTTCCAAAAATTCTTAGAAACAGTTGATCTGTTTTTTATTGATGGTGTTGACTGGAAAGCTTTCCTTTCATCATTTCAAGACCTGCAGTCTGAATATGGTGACGAAAATCTAGCTGTCCAAGGCATTGAGCGTAAAGCACATAGCAGCTTTGAAATTCGTTTGGCTGTTCCACCCGAGGCTGATAAGGCTGAGATTGAGCAAGTCGCATACGAACGCTACGAGATTAATCTTAAGCAACTTGAAGCTCAATATCGAGAACAGCTAACGTCTAAAGATGTTGCTATACAAAAATATCAGCAAAAAAATGAGAGTTTGACTGATGAACTATTGACGACTTATCGAAAACAAAACTCAGATTTAACGGAGCTCGTTAAACTAGCTGCCAGTAGACCCATCAACGTTGAGGCAAATGCCGTGGCTGAGAGCAACACTTCTAAATACAACCTCAGAAACGCCCAATTTGCAGGCGGATTCGCCGAAACCGTCCAAGGCGACCAAGTCGGTGGCACCATCAACAACTATGGCCCCAACACCGAAGACATCACCCGTCTACTCTCCGCCCTCCGCGACCAGGCCCAGAAATTCCCCACTGACCAAAAAGACGACGCCACCGATGCCCTTGACCTCCTAGAACGCGACCTCGCAGAAGATCAGCCTGATCAAGGCCGCATCGGTCGGCGGTTGAAAAAGCTAGTTGCGATCGCAACCACGCTTACCATCGGTGCCACTGCCTTTACCGCTGACCTGGCGCAGCTGGCCGACTTCCTAGGCGTTTCGCTACCCCAGATAGAGCAGGTTCAGCCGGAGCAGCTGCCGCCCAGCGACTGAACCTGACGTTGTATTGGCCGGTTGCGGAGCTACCGCCGTTGGAGACCCCGTAAGTGCCTTATGCTCTTAGCAGTCGAGTTAACTCCATAGGCAATGGACCCAGCAATTATTGCAGCAATTATTGGGAGTATTTTTGCGGTTCTTGGGCCAATTATCACGTTACTGATTACTCGATATTTAGATGATCGCGACAAGCTGACGATGTCAACTGGTCGCCAAGCCATAATCAGCGGTCAATGGAAAGGCACGCTTAATCAAGTTGACGGTCGTTCTGGGGTAGCTCCACTAACAGTCAATTTTGTGGCTAAACGCAAAAAAATATATGGCTCAACGATTACTCAATGGGCTGGTGGCACTGATAGAGCTGCGTATGACACTGAATATACCTTTGAAGGTGGATTTCTATATGAACGGTACTTACGTGTAGATTACGTTTCCAAAAAGCGGCATAGGATTCAATTTGGAGTCATAGTTCTCGAGCTATCTCCAACAGGAGAGACGTTATCTGGAAAATTTGTCGGCTACGGAGCATTCAGCGAAGATATCATCTCTGGATATATAGAGCTTGAACGTGCTTCGTAGCTTTCCCGTGTCCGGTACCCTATAAGTTGCAGCAGCAACCACCCAATAACTATCACCAATTACCCACTTAATAGAGCATTAGCTACTAGGAAAAGTCCTAGACTAATGCTCTTATCTTTTGCTGTCCTGTAATTCAAACCCCATCGAGAGTGACAGCATTAATCCAGGAAATAGGCCACCAAATCGATCGATGTACGTAAGGGCAGTTTTCCGGTCTCACCCAAACTTCACCGGAATTCCGGTGGAACTCCGGAAACCCTTTTTTATTTGACATCGCATTATATGGGGTAGCGAAAAAAAAGTGTGCGTCATGACTGACCGGAATTCCACCGTTGAACACCAGCTACGACCAGATGAGCTAATGGCGGAGCTTGATATTAAAAAGCAAGCTTACTACGACTACCTAAAGCATTTAGGAATCAAAGCAGAGAAGGATTCTAAAGGTAAGGTATATCTGACTCAGGAGCAGGCAAATTTAGTGCGCGAACTGCGGGCGCATGTCGTTGATGGTGGCAAGATTGAAGAGTTTGAAGTTAGTAACCTGACCCCGGCAGCTCTGGTGAAGGCTGATGCTGGGGAGATGGATTCGGCTGCTCAGGTGCCGGAAGTGGACCCAGCGCCGGACCTCGATATGCATGAGTTAGTCCGTGGGGCTGCAGAGCTGGCAGGG
>JBCDFX010000155.1:0-8879 GCA_039177155.1 Cyanobacteria bacterium P01_H01_bin.119 | reverse complement strand
TGTGTGCACTTTTTGATGCCCTTAACTCGGATGCGGTCTAGTTTGGAGTGGCCACATTCAGGACATTTAACACGGTGCTTCATAACTAAAACCTTTTCACGGGCGGCTATATTGATCCAACGCATCACAGCTAACCTCGGCAAAATCTAGGCGTAAGCGTGACGATCCTGTTCTAACGTTGAGAACCAGAAACCGTAGGAGCTTTCAGGACACTCTGGCAGTCGTCATAGGCTGACAAAAGATAATGACAACCTGCTCGAACCTCTTGGTGGCTGCGAGTTATACCAAATCCTGTTGGGATACCCCCGTTTCTGGAAGGTGCATGGCTATGCGCCCTTACAGATTTCCTAAATTGATTCGGGGGAACCGAGTTCGGATTCAGTATTAGATTGTTGCTATCTCAACCACTCTGGCGATGCCGGGTATGTTGGCAGTTTGGCCAAAGCTTCTAGCCAAAGTTCTGGCCAAGGCTATATGTTATGATTCCCCAGCCTGACTGGAGATTCCAGACGAGGGCGCGTAGGTTTGCGAAAATTTGACAACTTTAGCGGACGCCATCATGTGTTGAGAAAAGTAAGCAATATCCCAGGGCGCCACATCATTCTCTGCCTCAGAGCTTGCTGACGCTTCAGAGGGCAACGCTGTAGATTGCCTAGCTAACACTCCGAGGCTGTCGCCGATTAGAGGAAGGGCGGCGATCGCAATCAGTCCCGATGTCAGCAGCCCAACCACCCCGTCTACCCAAGGCCAGTGAAAATATCCCACAGCGATCGCCGCCAGCAAAATGCCTACCGAGCCAATCGCATCGGCTAGCACATGCAAAAACGCGCCTCGCAGATTTAGATCTTGACGGCTGTACCGATAGAGCAACATGGCATTCACCCCATGTACCACCAGTCCCACAGCCGCGGCCAAAATCATCGGAGCACTGTAGATTTCAGGCTGATCGGCCTGAAATCGCAGCCAGGTTTCCCAGCTAATCCAGATCGCCATTAGCAGCAAGCCGCTGCTGTTGATCAGGGCGGTATAGGCTTCGATTGTTCTTACTCGCTCAGGCGTTACCGAGGAGTCTGTAAAAGATTCTCTAGAGACTTCTGTAGGGGATTCTCCAGAAAATTCTATGAGTACCTGCCGGGCGCGGTGGAACTGGTGTTGCCCCCACCAAGCTGCCACTAGCGCAATTCCCAGTCCAAAGCTGTCGGAGACCATATGCCCCGCATCGGCCAGCAAAGAGAGACTGTGGCTGGCTTCTCCGGTGATTAGCTCAAACCCAGAGTATAGAGTGGCCAACGCAAAGGTCAGCGCCAGTCGGCCCAGCTTTTGACGCCGATCGGGTTGAGCTACTTGAGCATCCAGCGGCTCGGTCTGAATCTGGCAGTAAAGACAGTGATGTCGGTGCATGAACAAAGATAGGCGATCGCAGATGCGGGTCGCTTGATTATGGTAATCGAAAAATCATATTGGCTCAGGCTGATTTCCCTGACGCCCACATTTAAGGCTAGGGTTCCCAAATTAACCTCAATCGACGAGCCCAATTTCTCGTAAGCGCTGGTATAAATATTCTCCTGCCGTCATGGCCGGAAACTTAGCCTGTCCGCCTGTGCGACTTATGCAATCGGCAATTGGCGTCAAGTCTACCTCCCGACGGGGATGGACAAAAAACGGCATCGAAAAGCGACTGCTGTAAGCTGCGGGTTCAGGGTTGTTAACCCGGTGGGTGGTGCTTTTGAGCAAGCCGTTGGTGAGCTGCTGTAGCATATCCCCCGTATCTACAATAATTTGCCCCGGCACTGCGGGCACCGGAAGCCACTGCCCGT
The DNA here is from genome assembly GCA_039177155.1 of Cyanobacteria bacterium P01_H01_bin.119. Lineage (GTDB taxonomy): Bacteria > Cyanobacteriota > Cyanobacteriia > Phormidesmidales > Phormidesmidaceae > JBCBZT01. The sequence goes on along the minus strand of JBCDFX010000155.1, from coordinate 7,062 downwards.
CGCGCTGCAAAAGCTCCAGACCGGGCTCGGTGGCCTCGCACAGCAGGGTGATTAAATTAATATCTTCGTGGGGGGCCGCTCGTAAGCTGGCCTGGGGGATATCGGCAGCAACCGGAGGATAGTGAATAACGCGCAAAATCGTGTCTCCGCCAATGGCCATCTCCCGCAGCCACGGGCGCGGCTGCCCCAAATACAGGGCGCAGGCTTCGAGCAAAACGGCGGCGCAGGCTTCGAGCTGATCGTAAAGCTGGGTTAGGGCTGAGCGAAAGGCAGGAACTTCTTTAGGCCACAGATTGGGTAAATAGGCCGAATCGTTCCCTTCGCGGCCAACGTGCCAAAATTCCTTTAAATCAGGAGCGGGGTAATCTTTGGCGTGCTCCCGGCCCAAGCGAGTAAAGCCCCGCTGTCCGTTCAGGTCAAGCTGTTCGTACTGCTGCTTAATGGCAGCCGATTGAGAAAAGAAGGCGGCGGCAGAGGTATAGGCCGCGCGGATAACGCCTGGATCAACGGGATGATGGATCAGGGCAAAAAAGCCAATCTCTTCAAGGGACTGCCCTAGGGTTTGAATAAACTTGGACTGCTGAGCGCGATCGCCGCTGACAAAATCTTGAAAGTTAAGAACTGAGATTACCTGGGAAGTCATCGCCACCTTGAGGCAAGAGTTACTTCGCCTAAGGGGGCGAATGACTAAAACTGACTAAAACTGGTCAAACCCGGTTGGAGGATTAGCGCGGTTGGATGATAGCGCGGTCGGACGGTAAGGCGGTCAGATAATGACAGCCCTTATGATGCATCGCCAGAGTAACGGCGGCTGAGACGATAGGCCATCACCCAGCAGAGGCAGCTACAGAGCAGGATACTGCTGGCCGACACCAGCAGAGAATAGGAGTGAGACTGAAAAAAGCCAGAAAACATAGAAACCTATTTCCGTTAGAGAGAACTGTTTAATCGTCTGTCACGAGCCATCTCTAAGGTGCCTAAGAAAGCAGGCGCTGTGGCGAAATATGAATAAAGAAACCCAAAAAAACAGGACAAGATTGTTGACGAAACTGTAACGAGTGTGAAGTGCCTTTCAGAATTGCCCTAAGCTAGGGCTGTCATCAAAACAATAGTCGTGAACTACACTGGTGAGCCTAAACGGTTTTAATTCCGTTCTTAATAGTTGCCCCATCGATTTGACACTATGCAACCACCGATTGCTGCCGGAACAGTTCTGCAAAATCGCTACCGAGTTGTGCGCCTGCTGGGTCAAGGCGGATTTGGTCGCACCTATTTGGCTGAAGATCAGGGGCGCTTTAACGAGGCTTGTGCCCTCAAAGAATTTGTGCCGCTGCAGGGGGCCGATCGATTTTCTGACAAGGCGACCCAGCTTTTTCAGCGGGAAGCATCTATTCTCTATCAAATTCAGCATCCCCAGATTCCTCAGTTTCGCGCCACCTTTGAGCAGGATCAGCGGCTGTTTTTGGTGCAAGATTTTGTCGATGGCACCAACTACCGAGACTTAGTTAACCAGCGGCGCAGCCAGAGTCAAACTTTCTCGGAGCAAGATGTGCGCTCGTTTTTGCGCCAAATTTTGCCGGTGCTGGCCCATATCCATGCCAAAGGTATTATTCACCGGGATATTAGCCCGGACAACTTAATTTTACGCAGCGGCGATCGCCTCCCTGTTCTGATTGATTTTGGTGTTGTCAAAGAAGTGGTCACCCGGATTCAGCTCCCTGAAACGGCAACTCAGGCAACCACCGTTGGCAAGCTGGGCTACGCGCCCAGCGAGCAGATGCAAACTGGGCGCGCCTATCCCAGCAGCGACCTGTATGCACTGGCGGTGACTGCGGTGGTGCTGCTCACGGGTAAAGAACCCCAGGAAATGTTTGATGATGTCAATTTGAGCTGGTACTGGCAACGATTTGCGCCTGGGGTGACACCCGGATTTACCCAGGTGCTGGAGCGGGCCTTAAGCTATCGCCCTGGCGATCGCTATCAGTCTGTTAGCGAAATGGTTCAGGCGTTAAATGGGTTAGACTCGGGCACTACTGGCAGCGTCACTGCGCCGGCAGCCGCACCGCGATCGCCGGCGCAAGTAGCGCCGCCTGCCCGTCAGGCTCAGCCTGCGGCCAGCAACCTATCGCAGATGAAAACCGTTGCTGTGGGCAGACGCTATGAACCCACTGTTGCCCGCCCTGCAGCAGGAGTTGGCCCTAAGGTAACCCGTCCTGTCCGCACCACGCCAGCGCGCCAAAAGCTGCCGCCCAATCAGCAGGACAGCTCCATTTGGGAAAGTCCCCTGGCAATTACGCTGCTGGGGCTGTGTTTGGCGCTGGTTGCTGGGCTCGGCGGCTGGGGCATCGTCAGCGCTTTAAATAACCGTCCGGAGCAGCCCCGACCCGATGCGCCGACCCCCACCATTGAGATTGATCCACCCGCGGGACAAAACACCGATACTGCGCCCACTGACACTGATCCGGTTGCGCCCAGTGATGAGCCTGTGGAGTATAGCCAAACTTTAAATTTGAGGCCGGGCCGAGAGACCGATGTTCGAGGCGATCTCAACAGCAATGAAACGATCAACTACCGGGTCAGCGGCGAAGCCGAGCAAGTTCTGACCGCAACCCTAGACAGCGATGGCGTGCTGCTAACGGTCTTAGGCCCAGATGGTCAGACCTTGGGAGATGCTCAGCGGGTGCGAAGTTGGGAAGGAACGCTGCCAACAACCGGGGAATATACGATTCAGCTTAGAACAGTCGAAGAGGTTGACAACAGCAATTATCGGTTGACCGTTGGCCTAACAGCGGCATCTGAGACCCCCAACACCCCAGATAATCCTGACGCTGACGGCGGCAATGGAGCCGCACCGGATGCCGGCAATAATCCGCCAGACGACCCTCAGGTGAGCATCCGGCGGCAGCGGGTGAGTTTTCCATCGGGGGCAACGGAAACCCGGCTAGCCAGTGATGTCAATCGGGGGCAGGTGCGCCGCTACGTGGTCAATGCGGCGGAGGGGCAGGTAATGAATGTGCGCCTTAGCGATACCAGTGGCCCAGTCACCATGGAAGTTCGCTTACCCAATGGAGAGGTGATTTCTAACGCTTCGCGGGTGCTATTTTGGCAGGGACGACTGCCTGAAGGTGGCGACTATTTTGTAGATGTGTCGTCTCCCACCCCAGCGGAATTTACCCTAGACGTCAGCGTGACGGGCGAGAACTAGGGCGTGTTATCAGTTAAACGCAGAAGCCTGACAGGATAAGCTGTAAACACGCCCGCCCTGATCAAATGGCTAGGGGCTGGAATCCTTGCTGTAGCAGGAGTTGAATATCTAACTGATGACAGCCCCTAGTGATGCTATGCGGAATTAAAAATTCAAAATGCAAAGTTCAAAATGCAAAATTGAAAATTCAAAACTAAGACAGATCACTCTTCTCAGCAGTCTGAATCATAAGCGTATTTCTGCCGTCAGGGACTAAAGCTTTAAGTGATAATAGAGGCAGGCAGAAAGCTTACACCTCTTTGATGTTGGTCAGATTGTTCACCGCACTGTGTACTGCTGGGGTGGTCAACCTAGCCGAGATCTAGCTCGTAATCCGTCTAACCCTTTCGGCGGGTTGCTAGGGCTTTCTGACTTGGCGTTAACAGTTTCAAATTGCAATGACAGTCTCGGCATCTTCTCCCTACAGCTCTAATCCTTTAGCTGTGGGAGCTTTGGCAAAGACACTCCTGATTGCGGGAACCGACACCGAAGTTGGCAAAACCGTTGTGACGGCAGCTTTAGCGGCCTACTGGCAAACCTACCGCAAGTCTGAGCGACTGGGGCTAATGAAGCTGATTCAATCTGGGGTGGGCGATCGCGAATACTATCAGCAGCACTTTTCCTTAGATCAGTCGCCTGAACTCTATAACCCTCTGCACTTTGAGGCACCGCTGGCTCCGCCATTGGCGGCTGATTTAGCCGGAAAAACAATTGATTTAGGGCTAGTGTGGCGATCGCTCAGTGAACTGATTCGGGGCCGAGACCGGGTGCTAATTGAAGGATTGGGCGGCCTAGGGTCCCCCGTTACCCACGAGCTAACGCTGGCGGACTTGGCGGCTCAGTGGCGTTTGCCCACCCTGCTGGTGGTGCCTGTTAAGCTGGGCGCGATCGCCCAAACTGTGGCCAATGTCGCGTTAGCCCGTCAGACCCAGGTGCTGCTTCAGGGCATTGTACTGACTTGCCACAGCCAAGATGCTGCCGCCAACCAAGAGCGGTGGGCTCCCCAAGCCATGATTGAATCTTTAACCCAAATTCCCGTCTGTGGCGTCGTCCCGCCCGTGGCTAATCTGACCGATATGGCGAGCCTGTGCCGGGCCGTCCAAGATATTGACTTATCGCTTATTACTTAGGGGCTGTCATCATTTAGCGGTCAAGTCTTTATGCGGAAGGCATTTCAGCCCCTAGTTTGTTATGCGGGGCGGGCGCGGTAATGCTTATAGCGGAAATATTCTGGTTTTAATTGATGACGCGCCCTAGGGCTGCTGCGCTGCGCCGAACAGGTCTCTAACTGGCGCTGGCTAAGCGAGTTACCCTGGAGTTAGTGCAGCCTTTAGGGCAGCCGAATCGTAGCGACTCAGATCACAGAGCATCCATAAACTTACGTTCATAATCATATGAAGTTTAATTCTTATGGACTGAAATCTTACGGAAAGTTCAGCGAAGAAATATAGCTTTTTAAATAATCAGAGTCGCTACTCCCTTTTAAGACTGAGTTAAAGCCATGGTTTCTACACTGCCCTCACCTCTCCCAAGACCGACACAGACCGCCGCGGTTCGTCCAGCAATTCACAGTTTGCAGCCCCAGCTCGTGAGCTGGCGGCGCCAGCTTCATCAATATCCTGAACTCGGCTTTCAGGAAGTTGGCACGGCTCGATTGATTGACAAGCTTCTGACCAAATGGAATATTGAGCACCAGGTTGGTGTGGCTCAAACGGGTATCGTAGCAACCATTCGAGGCAATCGTCCCGGCCCGGTATTGGGTATCCGGGCCGATATGGATGCCCTGCCGATTCAAGAGATTAATCCGGTTCCCTATCGCTCCACTTACGACGGAGTGATGCACGCCTGCGGTCACGATGGGCATGTGGCGATCGCGCTGGGAACAGCCTACTATCTGGCCAATCACCGCGATCGCTTCGCAGGCACCGTCAAAATTATTTTTCAACCCGCCGAAGAAGGCCCAGGCGGCGCCAAACCGATGATTGAAGCCGGGGCGCTTGAGAGTCCCAGCGTGGATGCCATGATCGGGCTTCACATCTGGAATAATCTGCCCTTGGGCAGCGTCGGCGTGCGCAACGGCCCGATGATGGCGGCAACAGAGCTATTTGATGTGACTATCAAAGGCAAAGGCGGTCATGGCGCAATTCCCCACCAAACCGTGGACTCCATTGTGGTAGCCTCCCAAGTGGTCAACGCACTGCAAACCATTGTGGCGCGCAATATTGATCCGACCCAGTCAGCCGTTGTGACCGTTGGCAAATTTCACGCCGGCACGGCCAACAATGTGATTGCCGACAGCGCTAGCCTGGGCGGCACGGTGCGCTATTTTGACACCGCTTATGAGCATTTCTTTGGCCCGCGCATTGAGCAAATTGTGGCGGGTATTTGCCAAAGCTACGGAGCCACCTATCGCCTCAACTATCAGCCGCTGTATCCGCCCCTGGTGAATGACAGCGATATTACAGATTTGGTTCGCTCAGTGGCGCTATCGGTAGTAGAGACGCCCGCTAATGTGGTACCCGAGTGCCAGACCATGGGGGGCGAAGATATGTCCTTCTTTTTGCGGGCAGTGCCGGGATGCTACTTCTTCCTGGGCTCTGCTAACGAGGCGAAAGGACTCGCCTATCCCCATCATCATCCCCGATTTGACTTTGACGAAACCGTGCTGAGCATAGGGGTCGAAATGTTTGCTCGCTGCGTTGAGACGTTCTGCAAGTAGCCGCAAATACCGCTGAATTGTTTATTGAACTGCATAATGTCGCTGCACCTGCAACCGATTTGTTAGCTATGTCTAATCTTGCGGCGACTGAAACTTTGACCGAATTGATTTCTCAGCAAACCATCGCTGAAATAGTGCAGCGGTTAGCCCACGAGCTAGATCGGGACTATCGCGATCGCGCCCCCCTGGTGATTGGGTTGGTCAAGGGCAGCTTTATGTTTTTAGCGGATCTGGTGCGCTCAATGGAGACACCCATTCAGCGCATTGAGCTGGTGCGATTTTCTAGCTACGGCAATCGCACCGTTAGCAGCGGGCAACCAAACTTGCTTATGGGCATTGAAGCCCGCATTGTCCGCGATCAGCACGTCATTATCGTGGAAGATATTGTCGATACGGGCATTACTCTAAGCGCAACGTTGGACTATCTAAAGGGGTTTCAGCCTGCATCGCTGGCCCTATGCGCCCTGTTAGATAAGCCCGATCGTCGCCAGCAGCCAGTTTCTATTGACTATTTGGGCATGACCATTGCCGATCGCTTTATTGTGGGCTACGGCATTGACTATGCCGAAAAATATCGTCAGCTTCCGGCCATCTACGCGCTTGAGGCATAGGGCGTAAGTCACTCAATTTTCAGGTGATTTAATTTCAGGTAACTCTGTTTCAGGTGCCGGATTACCGTGCTTAAGGTTAGCTTTTGCCTGCTGCCAAAACGCCTCTAGTTCTGCCGCTGAAAAGTTGTCTAAGGCTTTGCCAGCGGCGGCTTCAACTTGAGAAAATCGCTGAATAAAGCGGCGATTGGTGCCCTGAAGTGCGGCTGACGGGTCTAGGTCATACCAGCGGGCCAGATTCACCAGGGTAAAGAGCAAATCTCCGAGTTCGGCCTCCTGATTAGCCTTGGGTTCGTGGGCGATCGCCGCTTGAAATTCCCCCAGCTCCTCTCGAAACTTATCCCAAACGCCCTCTACCGCGTCCCACTCAAATCCGGCCTTGGCCGCCTTCTGGGAAATTTTCATTGAGGCCATCAGGGGCGGCAGGGTGCGGCTGTACTTGGTCAGCTTCGGCGTCAGTTGGTTGGGCCTGTGGGCTTCTCCTTTTTCTG
>JBCDFX010000154.1:0-8909 GCA_039177155.1 Cyanobacteria bacterium P01_H01_bin.119 | reverse complement strand
TCGCCGCCGCTATGGTGCTACGTCGAACGGGCGCTCGATCGCCTGGAGCCTACCCAGCGGTTGATGGTGGTGATGGCTAAAACCTTCCGCTGGAGCGAAACTCGAATTGCGGCCTATCTGCAGGCTGAGGGTGAGCAGCTTTCTCCGGGAGATGTTAAGGCCCGCCTTCAGTTTGCCTATCAAGCCTTAGAAGCTGCGCTACCAAAAGATATTCAGGTGATTTATCTCGGCGCTGTGGGCAGCGAAGATTTGGCATCGGAAGCCGCTATTGATCCGGAATTGGAGACTTTGTTGAGTCCGGTAGCGCTGTAAACGGTTCCACAGATATTACGGTTCTGCGGTAAAACCGCTTAGATTCGATGGAAATAATAGCTCTCGATGCAGTGAGAAATCTTGATGGAATGACAGAACGGTGAGTTCGGCGATTTAAGGGGGAAAATGGCGATGGGCTGGAAATGGGTAGGCGTCGGACTGGGGATGGGCGCGATCGCGCTCAGTATGGGCCATCTGCGCCCCGCGATCGCAGATTCTATTGAGCAGCAGTTGGATATTCGCCCCTTTGGAGATGCGGTCAACCGCGATCGCGATGTGGCCGATCGATTGATGCAGTTGGGTAATCAGCAGCGGGCTGACGGTAGCTACCTACAGGCCATTAATACCTGGTACCAGGCGATTGACGCCTATGACCGACTGGGAGATCTCAGCGCCATCGGCATCGCCTACGATTTTATTGGCCTGACCTATGCTGAACTCGGGCGCTATTTGGAAGCTGAAGATGCGCTGCGGCGTCGCCTGGCGGTAGCCTTAGACAATGAAGATTTACATGGTCAGGTGTTTGGCTGGAATAATTTGGGCAGTTTGTTTTTGCAGCGGGGCAATCTGACGGCAGCGGAAGACTCGTTTAACCAGGGGCTAGATGTGGCCCAGAGTACGGAAAATTCTCGCGGCATTGGTCTATCGCTTAGCAATCTGGCGCTGGTGGAGCGATCGCGGGGAAATTATCGGGATGCGGTCAAACTGCTGGAGAGGGCAGGGGGGTTTCGCTTTCGCAGCGGTGATTTGCTGGGCGAGGCCAATACCCTCAATAATTTAGGTGATTTGTACACTCAGCTTGGAGAGCCTCGGCGGGCGTTGGGCGCTTACGGTGTGGCATTGCGATCTGCCGATGCAGCAGGCGATCGCCCCCTCCAGCTTCATGCCCTAAACGGACTGTACCGGGCTTACCAAACCCTAGAGGCTCAGGGTGAAAACTTTGGCTTTAACCTAGAGCAGGTGCTCGATCAGCGGGTTGCCTTAACCCTGGGCGAAGAGGCCAGCCCCGAACAGCGATTGATTACCTATTATCAACTGGGTGAATTTTTTGAATTAGAAGGGGATTTGGCAACGGCAGAGGGATTCTATCAGCGGGCCTTGATAATTGCGCGCGCCATTGACGTTCCTCAGCAGGAAGCCCTGGTGACCAACCGTTTGCTGCGGCTTCAAGCGTTAATGGAATAGGGATGTTGGCGATGCCTAAAGTTTGTTTCTTAGCCCTCCAGGGTGTGTCATCAACGATCTTGGAAACCTGATAGGACAAGCCATAACACGCCCGACCATTTCTATCGGCTAGGGGCTGTAACCGCTCTTTCTAAAGACTTTGAATTAAATGACGACAGCCCCTAGTTAGTGCAGACAGAATTGGGTGTGGTTGAGACTTAAATTTGAGTAGTATGCTGATTGATGCATAGCAGCATTTAACTATGGCTCAGCAGTCACCCAGATTATTCAAAGATCGCCCCGTTTGGCTCCTAATTGGTGCCCTTTTATTTGTGGGCGGCGTTACCTTCTGGACGGCGCGATCGCTGCTTCAGTCTCGCCAGGCGGAAGAAGAAATTGTTGCCCCACCCCCTCGTCAGGTCAGCGTCGCCGCCCTAGGCCGAATTGAACCAGAAGGCCGGGTGGTGGATGTGGCGGCCTCTGAAAATGGCCGCTTGGATCGGCTGCTGGTGGATGAAGGCGATCAGGTCCAGGTGGATGATATCTTAGCCTACTTAGATCTCTACGATGTGCGCTTAGCAGAGCGCGACTACGCCGCCAGCCAGCTAAACGAGGCCCGCGCCCTGCTCGACGCTGAAACTGCCGCCGGGCAGGCTGAAATACAGGAGCGGGTGAGCCGTATTAGCCAAATTGATCAGCCCCAAATTTACGCTGTGGATGCCCAAGCGGCAGAGGTTGCCAGCCTTAGAGCTGAGTTAAATCTGGCCCGGCTTGACCTGGAGCGCACCCGTCAGCTTTACCAGCGGGGAGCCGTACCGGAGCAAGAGCTCGATCGTCAGCAGGCTTTAGTCGATCGCTTAACCCAAGACTTAGAGAACGCGATCGCCACCCAAAACCGCCTAGAAACCTCCCGCAGCGCCGATATGGGCAATGCCCAAGCCCAGGTCAACACTGCCGAAGCCAATCTACAGCGCTCCCAGGCTCAAATTCAAATTGACTCCGCTGCGCAGAATTTAGCCCTAGCTGAATCCCGACTGGCGCTGACCGTTGTGCGGGCGCCCCAGGATGGTCAGATTTTGCGGATTTTTGCCGAACCAGGCGAAGCGATTTCGACCGCTAATCCTTTGATGGCCCTGGGCAACACCAATCAGATGTATGTGGTTGCCGAGGTGTACGAAACTGACGTGGGCCTGGTGGACCTGGGGCAAAGCGTCCAAATCACCAGCCGCAACGGTGCCTTTGATGAGACGTTGACGGGCACTGTGGAGCAAATCGGGCTACAAATTTTTAAAAATGACGTAATTGACGATGATCCTGCCGCCAACGCCGACGCTCGCGTTGTGGAAGTTCGCATCGCAATTGACCAGAGCGACGTGGTTGATGAACTGACCAATCTCCAAGTAGATGTTGTTATCGATATTGAGTCCTAAGCCAGATCGACCGCCAAATTATGGGCCGCACTCCCCTCGCCTTTTACAACCTGCTTCACGATCGCACCCGCTTAATGGTGGCGATCTTTGGGGTCGCCTTTGCGGTGCTGCTGGTGTTTATGAACTTGGGGTTTCGCGGGGCGCTGCTCTCGACGGCAACCAATATTTACACTCAAATCGATGCCGACATTTTTTTAATGTCTCCCCAGTCTTTGGAACTTAGCTCGACCACGACCTTTCCCATTGAGCGGATTTATCAGGCGGCAGGGATTGACGGCGTTGAGCGGGTAATGCCCCTGTATTCAGAATATTTGCTCTGGCGCAACCCCGAAACCCGCATTAGCCGCGCTATGTTTGTCTACGGGATTAACCCCACCGATCCGGTGTTTGTGATGCCGGAACTGCAGGGACAAGCGGTGCAGCAGCAGCTCCAGCAGCCCGATGCGGTGTTGATTGATAAGCTCTCTCGGCCTGAATTTGGCCCCCAAACCGTAGGGCTAGAAACTGAAGCCGATCGCCGCCGGGTCACCATTGTGGGGCAGTACACGTTGGGGGGCGGGTTTGCTGCCGACGGTACGCTGATTATGAGCGACCAGAATTTTCGCCGGCTGTTTGCGCCTCGGCCTCTGGATCAAATTAATGTGGGGCTGATTCAGCTCACTCCCGGCACTGATTTAGAGCGGATTGACCAAGCGCTGTCGGCTCAACTGCCCGCTGATGTAACGGTGTACACCCGGGAGGAAGTCATTGCCCACGATCGCAAGTTTTGGCTAGAGACGACCGCCATTGGCTTTATTTTTGGCATGGGAGTGACGGTATCTTTTATTGTGGGCACGGTGATTGTGTATCAGATTCTCTACACCGATATTCGCGATCATCTGCCAGAATATGCCACCCTAAAGGCTATGGGCTACCGGAACGTTTACTTGTTTAAGCTCGTGCTGCAGGAGTCGGCAATTTTGGCGCTGATGGGCTATTTCCCGGGGCTGATTGCCTCCCTAGGGCTGTACCAGCTAACGGTGAATGCGACAGCGGGCAGTCTGCCGGTGGAGATGAATACACCTCGGCTGGTGTTTGTCTTTATCCTGACGTTTGTGATGTGCAGCGTATCGGGATTGATTTCGGTGCGGCGGGCTATGACCGCCGATCCAGCGGATGTCTTTGCGTAGGGAGCGCGATCGCCATGTGGAAACGCACCCCTCTGGCCCTGCTAAATCTCACCCACGATCGCCGTCGCTTTGTCACTTCCCTCGGCGGCGTCGCCTTTGCGGTGCTGCTGATGTTTTTATTTACCGGGTTTAAAAACGCCCTTTACGATAGCCAGCTTCAGCTCCTCTCCCAGCTCAACGGGGAGGTGGTGATGATCAATCGGCTCAAATCTAATATGTTTGTGCCCATCTCCTTTGCCCGCCGGCGGTTGTATCAGGCTCGCTCCTTTGAAGGCGTCGGTGATGCCTATGCCCTCTACACCAGCGACGCTAATTGGCAAAATCCCGAAACCGGACAAACCCGCCCGATGCGGGTGCTGGCCTTTAATTTGGATGATCCGGTGCTGCGGCTGCCGGAGGTGAGCGAGCATATGGAACAACTGCAACTGCCCAATACCGCTTTGATTGATACCCGCGCCCGGGCAGAGGTTGGTCCCACAGAAGCAGGCATCATTACTCAACTGGCAGATCGGGAAATTCGCATCGTCGGCACGTTTACCCTGGGCACCGACTTTGCATCGGGCAACGGCAATCTGATTATGAGCGACGTCAATTTTCTGCGATATTTTGCTAACCGAGGGCCGGAGGAAGACGAACGCAGCTTTGCCACCGCCGATGTAGGGTTGATTAAGATAGAAGCGGGAGCCGATGCTGAGCGCATTGCCGCAACCCTGGCCAACAGCTTACCCAATGACGTATTGATTTTGCCGCGAGACGGAGACAGCGGATTTGTCGATCGCGAGCGCCGCTACTGGGAAGAAAATACCAATATCGGCTTTGTATTTACCCTGTTGACCACAATGAGCTTTGTGGTCGGTATTATTTTGGTGTATCAAATTCTTTACACCGATGTGGCCGATCACTGGAAAGAATATGCCACGCTCAAGGCCATGGGCTACACCAACTGGTTTTTGCTAGGCGTAGTGGTGCAAGAAGCGCTGTTTCTCTCGGTGCTGGGATTTTTCCCGGGGATGGGGGTGAGTATGCTGCTCTACAACGGGGCGGGCAACGTTACGGGGCTGCTGTTTCAGTTGACGTCCCAGCGGGTGATTAATATTTTGATTTTGACGTTTCTGATGTGTTTAATTTCAGCGGCGATCGCGGTGCGTAAGGTTCAGGCAGCTGATCCAGCGGAGGTGTTCACCTAATGAGCTCTACCTCTGTCAACGGCAATCCATCGCCCCAGCGGTCTGCTGCGCCCACTGCCGAACTTGCCGTAAAAATTCGCGGACTCAACCACTATTTTGGTCGCGGCGATTTGCGCAAGCGAGTGCTTACAAATATTGACCTAGATTTGCCCAAGGGCCAGATTGTGATTATGACGGGGCCGTCTGGTTCCGGTAAAACTACCCTGCTGACCCTGATCGGTGCCCTGCGCTCGGCCCAAGAGGGCAGCCTGACCGTGCTGGGGCAAGAGATTGTGGGATTAGGCAATCACCAACTGGTGGATGTGCGGCGCAATATTGGGTTTATCTTTCAGGCACACAATTTATTTGAATCCCTAACGGCGGCCCAAAATGTGGAGATGGCGGTGGAGTTAATCGGGCAGTTTGAAGATAAGCGATCCCAGGCCATTGATATTTTGAGTCAAATTGGCATGGGCGATCGCGTCAGCTACAAGCCAGATGCCCTCTCTGGCGGGCAAAAACAGCGGGTGGCGATCGCCCGCGCGCTGGTTAACCAGCCCCAGCTGATTCTGGCCGATGAGCCCACCGCCGCCCTGGATAAAAAATCAGGCCGCGACGTGGTGACGATTATGCAAGCCCTGGCCCGGGAGCAAAATCGCACGATTTTGATGGTCACCCACGACAATCGCATTCTGGACGTAGCCGATCGCATCGTCAATTTGGTGGACGGTCATTTAGAATCTGACGAAGACCTGAATCACTTTGTGCAAACCCACGACCCTAAAATCCTCGATCGCCGCATGTTTATCATGTAGCATGCCGTTTTAGATGCTTACCGCAGCCGAAAGAACGAGGCTGCAAGTCCGATTGCTTCTATAACAACTATCCCAGTGAGCCTGGATGCCGTGAGCAATTGGAGCAACACTATAGTTCTTCGCAAACACCGCCATGGCGCTCGATTTTACTAACTCGGTTCAGGCCGCGACCTATCAAAAAGTTGCCGACTATCTTAACGGCTCAGCCCTTTTCAAAGACGTTCTGCGCAGCTACGACGATCAGCCCAAATTCGATATTCTCTACGGGTCTACTCTGGTGGAGATTGACGTGCTGCCCTGGGAGGTTCATCCGTGGGAAGAAGCCGATTTAGCTACGGTGCGAGCAACAAGCTGCGTTACCATCGGCAGCCCCACCAACGCCGATATGATGCACTATCTCCTAACCGAAAATCGCCGCATGCGCTTTGGCGCCTTTCATTTGGATGATGCAGGGCAGGTGCTCTTTGCTGAGAGCGTGCTGGGGGGCGACAATATGGACTTAATGGAACTGCAAACCTGCATTCTGTCAGTGGTCACTATTGCCGATACCTACGATGATCTTATCGCCAGTCAGTTTGGGGGTCAGCGGGCCGTAGATTTGATGCCCACCCAAACCGCATAAGTTGCTTAAATCCGGCATAGCTGCCGTCCCTCTATCGATATGACTTCGAGTTTAGTGATTTCAGTAATTTAGGACTCGGCAATTTGAGCAATCTAGTCAGCCCTAAACAGTAGTCTGTGTTACTAAAAGTGTGATCTTCGTCATGGTTCTGGCCAGTTTGAGTCACATATATTACGGGTTTGGGTCACTGAAAACTCACGGCAACATCACAGGATATTGGGTGCTGCTGTCACCCAATGATCTAGAAAATTTCAGCATGATTAAAACAACAGCGCAATGCTCGTTAATCGACGGTTGCGCTCTCCCTCTAAACAGAACCTACAACACACCATCCCTGGGGCGATCGCCCCAGGGATTTTTTTAGCCACAGTAATCCGCTGAAAGGTGCGGACAAGTCGTGATTCAGATTGCTGTTATGGCAGTCGAAGGGACGATTAGGACGACGCTGCGAGTCCAATTGCTGCTATACCGGCATCTTAGTGATAACGGGTATGGTGAGCAATCTGACCCAAGCCATAACAGCGCTGCAAGAGGTGGGGATTTCAGCTTAAAGCAGGCTGCAGTCGCGCGGCCATCTGAGCGCTTGCTGCATCTCCGGTTACGAGTTCAACCCGCTCAGCGCTTACCGCGCCTAGCCCTAAGTCTGCCGCTCGCCGAATTTGGGTTTGGCTCCAAATTGAACCGTTTGAGACCTCACGGGTGGTGCCCAGCGTTCGCAACATGGCAATTCCAACGGCGTCAATGGCGATTCGATCGGTGCTGGCCAGCATGATTCCGGCCCGTACACGCTGGCCCTGATCCGGCCCGCCGTTGACAAAGGCATCAACGCCGTCAATTACCACCAGCGAGGGCCGATAGGTCTGGTTGACCTCGGCAATCATTAGCCGCTGATTGGCAGAGCGGTGCAGTTCACGCATATAGTCGTGGGCATCTCCCGGCACCCGGCGGGCTACCATGCCGATAGTATTTTTCAGCGACAGGGTGAAATGACCGCCGAAGCGATGGGTCTTAAGACAGCAGAGATTTACAATAGCATCGGCGTCAAGGACGGGTTTAGCGATCGCGAACCCCCGCGACCAGTTGGTGCCTTCTCCAGAAAAATACTGCCAATCGCTGCGCCCTAGCTCATCAAATACTAAGGGCGTAAACCCATAGCGCTCCGCTAGGTTAAACACCTGCATCTGGCTCATCGCGGCGCGAGTATTGGCCATCCCAGAGCGATCGCCGACGGTAATCTGGCTCGCTCCCGATGCCTGAAGAACTTGCACCATGGTCTCTAGCACCGTTGGGTCTGTCGCAGCAGGGGCCGGATCGCCTGTGTTGTAGTTGGGTTTGATAAACACTCGCTTGCCGGTAAAGCTGGGCGGCTGAAGCAGATCAATCAACTGCCGCAGCCCAGCAGCGCGATCGCTGGTGTTAACCAAGGCGACTCGGTGGGGGTTGAGCCCTGCCGCCGCCAGCGGTGTAACGGCGCTCAGCTGAGACGAAAGCGGCAATAGGGCTTCGCTGTTAGCGGCAGAAGACGAATTCAGTAACGGCCTAACTACCGGCAGAAGGGCTGCCCCACTGAGCAGCCCCAGTCGCTGCAGCAGTTTACGGCGAGAAACGGAGTTAAAAGGTTTAAAGGCCATTGTCAACAGGGTAAAGAATTACGCTGATTTAGCAATTCGTCGAAAGGTTCGAGCGGTTTGCCAGTCAGATTACTTCTGCGCCAACGACTCCAGAGACACTGGGTAGCGCGCAATCTGACCGAAGCTTATTTTCCATTATGGCGATCGCCCCCAGTCCTAATATGACAGGGAGATAAGAAAGCGATGAGTCTGCATAGTGTTTGTAAAAATACCGCTGGTTTAACTGCTTACGGCACCCAGAATCCCCAGTGCCTAACAGCAAAAATATGCTCACTATTCAGACTGCTGAAAAGACTGAGCTGCCTTAGCTTTAAATTCCTCGTAGCGGCACAGGATGCTGGCTATAAAAGCAGTTGAACTTACAGTCTTAATCTAACCGCCTGTCGGCTGCTATACACCGCTGCCGAGCCTTCCTGATCTGCAACAACTGCCGTGAACTTTGAAATAAGCATTGATCCAGCCGTCCTTGGCTCGGTTGGCCAATACTGCGGGCCAGACTGCGATGGGTCGGACCTTAAAAGACTCAGTGCTCTCGGCGGCTTATAGAAATGCTGACTTCAATCACTCTCAGGGGGACATCGTGACACAACAGCGTTGGCG
>JBCDFX010000153.1:0-9031 GCA_039177155.1 Cyanobacteria bacterium P01_H01_bin.119 | reverse complement strand
CGATCGCGCTCCCAGGGCACTCTCCAGTGCTACTACCGCCACCGTCACCATAGCGATCCCTATCGGTTTATTGGCAGTCAGGACTTAACCGCCCACGTGGATTTCACCACCCTGCAGCAGCACGGGGAGCAGTGCGGGCTGACAACCTTGGGACTCACTCGCCAAAGCCTATTTTTAATGGCCCTGGGGCTGGGGGAGCGACTGATGGCCCTGAGCCAAAGCTCTGCCACCACCCCTGAAGCTATCAATGCCGCGATCACTCGCCGTAATCGCCTCCATCGCCTGATTGATCCCACAGGTATGGGCAATTTTTATGTGCTGCTTCAAGGCAAAAACTTTCCGCCTGCAGAAAATGGTACGCCGCTGCTGGGATTGGCAACGCCGCCGCTGTAGTTACCGAAGAGACGAAGAGACGATTATGACGAAACTGCGAGTCAGATTGCTTCTGCGCTAATGGCTCCAGCGATACCGGGTGCGGTGAGCAATCTGATTAAAGCTGTCCAGATTGCTTTTATGTCATTCACTCCAGCCACACTGGGTGCGGTGAGCAATCTGATCAAGATACAGGAGAACCTCGATGAACCAACGCGCGATCGCAGCCATAGCCGCCCTGTCTCTAACGACCATCGGCATTGGGCTGCTCAAAACTGCTGCCTCTGCTGACTTAGGCTCAGCCGCCCAGACTGCGCAATCCGATCAGCACCTTAGGGAGCCAATGTTTGGCTTTACCTTAGACGGTGAGATTATCAATCCCCGCTGCTTAGACCTGCTGCAAACCAGCCTGGCAGAAACTACGCCGATTATTCTGCGATCCCTAGTGCTGGAGACTTGCCAAACCAGCGAACTCGCCCATGCCGGACAAGACTACGCGATCGATAGTAACGGCAGCGTTTTTTACGTTGCTGACCCCGAAAATCCTCGCTCTTTCTTTGGCTACCGGGTCTTGGGGCGCACTGAGGACGATCGCTTTGCGGTGTACCACAACGGCACTATTGGCCTTTATCAGCTTGAGACTGCTTCAATCACCTTTGATTTTCTTGACGGTGAAGCTGAGACCGTGCAGGTGCTGACAAAGCTAAGCGAATCCTTTACCCCGTGCTTTCAGAGTGGACGGGTCGATGAACGGGATCGACTGATTGCGCAGCTTGAGCGCTATGAGCCAAATGCGCCCCGCTCAGAACAGTGCACCGGAGAGATAGAGGTGATTCAACATCAGCTTTAACACAGCAGCTGGCGAAAAGACTCAAGTAGCTGCACTCGTCTTCTAAGATTTCAGACGAATACAAACGGTAAACTCAAACTTCGCCCGGATCAACGCCTAGCGCTTGGAGGCGGGCCAACATTTGTTTTCGTTACGGTTTAGAGGCGGCCTTTTTTCCCTGATCGGCCTGAGCCGCACCTGCACAAAGGTCGGTAAACTGACAGCGATCGCAGGCCGGATTTCGGGCCATGCACACGGCTCGCCCGTGGTATATCAGCCGAATAGACCAGTTTTCCCAGTCCGGCTGGGGCAGCAGCTTCATCAAATCGCGCTCAATTTTGACCGGATCGCTCTGTTTGGTTAAGCCCAGTCGCCGACTCAGCCGTTTGACATGGGTATCGACGGTGACGCCTCCATTGATGCCAAAAGCATGGGCTAGCACAACATTTGCAGTCTTTCGCGCCACCCCTGGCAGAGTGATTAACTCTGCCATCGTTTGAGGCACTTGGCCGCCAAAGTCCGTCATAATCTTTTGGCAGGCCGCCCGGATATTCTTGGCCTTATTGCGATAAAACCCGGTGGATCTCACCAGCGTCTCTAACTCGCCTAGGTCAGCCTGAGCCATCGACTCGGCATCAGGAAACCGCTCAAATAGGGCAGGGGTAACTTTATTGACGCGCTCATCGGTGCACTGCGCCGATAAAATAGTTGCCACCATCAATTGAACCGGCGTCTCATAGTCCAAAGAACAGGTAGCGTCGGGATAAAAGTGCTTTAGCCGCGACAAAATTTCCAGCGCTTTTCGCTGATTTGCCGATTGCCGCGCTGAACTCACTGCCGCAGATTCTGAAAGATTTCAAGCTGGGTGGTGTCGCGCACAATCAAAAATACGCCCAGCCCCAGCAGCAGAACCAGACCGGTTTGCATCACATTTTCCTGTACCCGCTGGGGTAAAGGCTTGCCCCGCAGCGCTTCTACAAGCAAAAAGGCAAGCTGACCCCCGTCTAGCGCCGGCAGCGGCAGGATATTAATAATGGCTAGGTTAATGCTGATAATTGCCGTAAAGGGAAATAGGCTAGCCGCATTATCTTTGGCCAGTCCGGCCCCCTGCTCCACAATTCTTACCGGGCCGCCTACCTGACCGGCCATCTCTGAAAAGTTGGTTATCAGAGAGGCAAATCCCTGGACGGTTCGCAGAAACATACCCTGAAACTCACGGGCCGCCGCCGTCAGCACTTCAGTCGGACTGTTTGGGCGGCGATAGTCCACGCTGCCGTTAGGATAGAGCTGAACGCCAATAACGGCTCGTCCTTCTGAATTAACTTCGGGTACTACGGTGAGATCAAGTTCTTGACCGTCGCGCCGTACGGTCAGGTCAAGGGGCTGGTTTGGGCTGCTCTGAATCAGCTCAATTAGCTCGTTAATAGTGCTTTCATCAGCGGTAAGGGGATTGCCGGCTGCAGCCACAATCAAATCGCCATTTTGAATGCCGGCCTCAGCCGCCGGAGAATCTTGAGAGATGACTTCAGGCACCAGCACACCGGGCTGCAGGTCAAAATCTGGCAATCCAACGCCGGTAAATTGAGCCACGAAGACCAGGTAAGCAAAGAGTAAGTTCGCAATAACCCCTGCGCTAATAACAATGGCGCGATCGAGAATGGGACGGTTCTTCAGCAGGTCTGGATCGCTGGGGGGAATGTTGCTATCGGGATCATCATCGGGGAAGCCGACAAAGCCGCCTAAAGGAATAGCGCGGAGGGCATATTCGGTTTGTGGCCCCTGAACTTTCCATAAAACTGGGCCAAAGCCAATGGAGAAGCGATTGACGTGAATTCCCTGGAGCCGGGCAGCCATAAAGTGCCCCAGCTCATGAACCACGATTAAAAGAGCGAGAACAGCGATCGCAGCCAGTACGGACATAGCAGTAAGAATGACTCAGACAGAACTAAATTAAAAAACTGAAAACTCAGCGCTTCGATTATTCTAACGCTGTCGTTCTTACAAAACGTCACGCCCCAGATAAGGCTGTAGGGCTTCGGGCACCCCTACGGAACCATCAGGCTGTTGATAATTCTCCAACAGCGCGGCCATAGTACGGCCTACAGCCAACCCTGAGCCATTTAAGGTGTGGACATACTGAGTACCTTTTTGTCCCGGCGTTTTGAATCGGATATTGGCCCGTCGGGCCTGAAAATCCAAACAGTTAGAGCAGCTTGAGATCTCCCGGTACTTGCCCGATGAGGGCAGCCAAACTTCCAAATCGTAGGTCTTGGTAGCTGAAAAGCCCAAATCTCCGCCGCAGAGTTCAATCACCCGGTAGGGCAAGCGCAGCGCCTGCAGCACGCCTTCGGCATCCTGTACCAGGGTTTCAAGTTCATTTGCCGATGTTTCTGGGCGCACAAACTTATACATCTCGACTTTGTTGAACTGATGCAGTCGAATCAGTCCCCGCGTATCGCGCCCGTAGCTTCCAGCTTCCCGGCGAAAACAGGGTGTGTAGGCACAGTAGTGATAAGGCAAATCGTCGGCGTTGAGAATTTCATCGCGGTGCAGGCTGGTAACGGGCACTTCAGCGGTCGGCGTTAGCCAGAGGTCGTCGCGATCGCACTTAAAGCTTTCTTCAGCAAACTTGGGCAACTGCCCTGACGCCGTCAGGGATGCCGTATTGACTAAATAGGGCGGCATTACTTCGGTGTAGCCTCGGGTAGTGTGGCCCATCAGCATAAACTGAATCAGCGCCCGCTCCAGGGCCGCTCCGGCTCCCATTAGCGTGACGAACCGGCTCTGGGCAATGCGCACCGAGCGCTCAAAGTTTAAGATGCCAAGCTTCTCACCGATCTCCCAGTGGGCCAGGGGCGCGGCTTCCGGCGTGGGAATATGCTCATCTCCCCAACGGCGCACCTCTACATTGTCTTCTTCACTAGCACCATCTGGAGTAGACGCACTGGGTAAATTAGGTGTTGCCAGCAGGATGGCCTCAATTTCTGCCTTGAGGTCTTTTTCTTGGGGCTCAAGCTGGCTGAGCTGGGCTTTGAGCGCGTTGCCTTGGTCTCGCAAGGCTTGAACTTCAGCACCTTTAGGGTCAGCGCCGCCCTTAATTTTTTGGCCGACCTGCTTGCCGATGTCATTGCTGCGAGACTGAAGCTGAGAGCGCTGGGTTTCCAGCGATCGCTGCTGTTGATCCAGCTCAATTAAACGAGATAAATCATAGCCCCCACCCCGACGCTGGAGCTGCCCTTGAACGGCATCGGGATTGTCCCTAATCTTTTTTAAATCCAGCACGACGGTTTTCCCAGCTTTCTTTTTACAGCCCTAGCTAGGGCGTGTCATCGGTAAAGATTCGAACGATTTGCCAGTCAGATTGCTCACCGCTCCAGCAACAACAGATAGGGTAAGCAATCTGACCAAAGCTGTATTAACAGTCTCGTTTGCAGTCCCGCTCTAACTGGGCCAGCAGCTGCTATGGCTCGCAGTCTGACCCTAACCAGACTAACGATTTCAATCAGCCCGTTAAGCGACCTGCTCAACCTCTGCAATCTCAGGAATAAATTCCCGCAGACGGCGCTCAATCCCCATTCTTAGGGTCATGGCCGAGCTAGGACAAGAACCACAGGCTCCCTGCAAACGGAGCTTTACAACGGGGCCATCTAGCTCCACCAGCTCAACGTTGCCGCCGTCGGCCATCAGGTAAGGGCGCAAATCGTCAAGCACCTGCTCAACGTTTTCAGTGGTCAAAGCTAAAGTACTCATTTGGATATCCTTATTGATTTAGTTAACATCCTAAAGTCCATTGTACGCAGGCGGCGCAGCAGTGAGGTAGGGTCACCCGGCCCATCACTGACCTGTCCTCGTCCCGTTACTGGACCTGTCACTGGGCCTGAAGCTCATCCAGCCGGGCCAGCACTTCTTTGCTGTGAATAGCGGGGCGAACGCCCAGAAAGCGATCGCGCATAATGCCGTCTGGATCAATTAAATAAGTGTGGCGTAAAGAGCGATACCCTAGCCAGGAGCCATAGGCTTTGCTAACGCTGCCATCGACATCGGCCAGCAAAGGAAACTCTAACCCTTCTGCATCGCAAAAGGCTGCGTGGGAGCTAACGTCGTCAATGCTGACCCCGAGAATTTGGGCATTGCGCTGCTGATACTTGGGGCCGTCTTGCTTAAACCGCTGGGCCTCTAAGGTGCATCCAGAGGTAAAATCCTGCGGATAAAAATAGAGTACAACCCACTGTCCCCGGTAGTCGTCTAAAGAGATTTCACCGTCTCCGACATTGGTTGACAGCGTAAACCCAGGGGCAGATTCTCCAATGGGCGGCTGAGGCCCACCCATTGCAAAAGCCATAGGACTATTTGACAACCACAGCAGCAGCGACAGAAAACCGATGCCCAGCACTCGGGCACAGACGCGCAAACACCTATTCATTACAAACACTAAACGCTAACTCAACAGCCAGACCCATTCAACAGCCAGACCCATTAGAGTTTACACCCTAAAGATTGCCCAGTGTTTGCGACTGTCTCATGATCTAACTCAGCGGGGGACCACTGCAAATCAAACGGCACAACCCGGCGCAGATGGCATGGTCTTACAGCTCGTAGTGCCCCTGAGTCTCTGTCCTCTGTGGTGTTTCGAGGGTTTCTAGCTCGAAGTTTTAGGCGCTTAAAACTAGGAGCTGTTATCAGTAAGATTTCAACGCCTTTTATAGCTACGTTTATAGCCCCTAGCTGTGTGGTTAGGGCGGGCATGTTGACAGCTTGCCCCGTCAGACTTCTGTGCTTAACTGATGAAACGCCCTAATCTGGAATTTATAGCCCCTAATCTCGATGTTTCCTACCTTTGTTGAAATTCCTAAGTGCGATCGCTTTTGGCTGACCAATGCCCGTATCCCGCTGACCCTGTTAAACAATGCCACGGGCTGGACGCCGATTTCGCGCCTCAGCGCCGTGCCCATTCAGGAAGATCTGATCGAAGCGAATATTGAAATTACAGGCGATCGCATCACCCAAATCGTCCCCAATAGCCATCAGCAAGTTGGCGATATTCCCACAGTCGATCTGCGCCAGGGTTTGGTGTGGCCCTGCTTTGTGGATATGCACACCCATTTAGATAAAGGACAAACCTGGGAGCGTCGCCCCAACCCCGACGGTAAATTTAGCTCCGCCCTAAAAGCTCTAGAGACCGATCGGCTAAAGCGATGGGGACCCGAAGATCTCTACCGCCGGATGGAATTTGGTCTTAAATGCAGCTACGCCTACGGCACCCTGGCAGTGCGCACCCATTTAGATTTATTTGAAGATCAGCTTGAAACTACCCTGCCGGTGTTTCGCCAGCTGCAGCGGGAATGGCGCGATCGCATCGCCCTGGAAGCGGTTTGTTTGGTGCCCATTGAGCAGTTTTTATCACCCTTTGGCGAAAAACTGGCTGACGCTATGGCTGAGGTCGGTGGACTGCTCGGCGGCATTGTGCTGATGGCAGGCAACCTAGAGGAACAGCTTGATCGCGTTTTTACCCTAGCGGCAGAGCGCGGCCTAAACCTTGATTTCCATACCGACGAAAGCCTTGACCCAGCCGATATCACCCTGCGCTATGTGGCCCAGGCCAAAGCCCGCAACCATTTTTCGGGGCAGGTGACCTGCGGTCACTGCTGCACCCTATCGGTGCAGTCTCCCGAAGTGGTCGCAGAAACCTTGAAATGGGTGAGCAACACAGGGGTTTCCATCGTTAGCCTGCCCATGTGCAATCTGTATCTGCAAGACCGGGAACCTGGACGTATGCCTCGCATGCGCGGCGTGACTCTACTGCATGAAATTAAGCAGCAGGGCATTCCCCTGGTTCTCGCCAGCGATAACTGCCGCGACGCCTTTTTTGCCTACGGCGATCATGACGGGCTGGAGGTATTTACTCAGTCCGCTCGCATCGGTCATTTGGATCGGCCCTATGGTGAGTGGCCCCGGTCGCTGAACCAGATTCCGGCGGAAATCATGGGATTAAAAGAAGCAGGATGCATTGGCGTTGGTCTACCTGCGGACCTGGTGCTATTCTCTGGTCGCACCCTAAATGAAATCATGGCGAGATCCCAGCGCGATCGCGTGGTGTTGCGCAAGGGAAAAGCGATTGATACGATGCTGCCCGACTATGCTGAGCTAGATGATCTCTTGGTTTAAGTTGTCGGTCGCTCTAATCTTTGAGTGAAACCTGCCAATGCCAACTGTATTGAGGGTTGGGCCGTATCGATTTTATTTCTACAGCCATGAACCCAACGAACCGCCCCATATTCACGTTGATCGCGATCGTTCACCGGCTAAGTTCTGGTTAGAATCAACCTATCTGGCTAGCAACATTGGCTTTGGTGCAAGGGAGTTACGGAAACTCCAAAATATTGTGGAAGCCAATCAAAAGCAACTATTGGAGGCTTGGAATGTCCATTTCGGCAATCCAAACGGATGAAAGGGTAAAAGATGTTCACTTCAGCGAAGATTCCATCAGCGTTGATTTGCTTGATGGTCGAACCATCACGGTTCCCCTAGTCTGGTATCCCAGATTGCTCAAGGCCACCCCGGCACAGCGGAAAATATGGCAAGTCTGCGGTGGCGGCTATGGCATCCATTGGCCAGAGGTTGACGAAGATTTAAGCACTGCTGGAATGCTGCGGGGCTCGCCTGCGCTCAAGACTTCTCCTTACAACGCATATGAATCATGACTCCTCCCCTCCACACCCTTGGCACTCCGCCCACCGCCTGGCGCGTTAACGCTGATACTGCCGATATCAGTCGCCCCGCTCTGCCCCAGAAGCTGGTCAGTTTTCCCAGCCAAACCAAAAAGCTTCAGATCGATCTCAATAAAACCGTCTGCATCGTGGTGGATATGCAAAACGACTTTTGCCATCCCGACGGCTGGCTCGCCTCTATTGGAGTGGACGTTACCCCAGCTAGGTCGCCCATTGAGCCGCTGCAAACCTTGTTGCCTGCGCTGCGATCGCAGCAGGTTCCGATTCTGTGGGTGAACTGGGGCAACCGTCCCGACCTGCTCAATATCAGCGCCGGGCTGCGCCACGTTTACAATCCCACAGGTGAGGGGGTTGGTTTGGCCGATCCGCTGCCAAAAAATGGCGCACCAGTGCTCACCAAAGATAGCTGGGCCGCTGCGGTAGTCGATGAGCTAGAGCAGCTGCCTACGGACATCAAAGTCGATAAGTACCGCATGAGCGGTTTTTGGGACACCCCTTTAGATAGCATCTTGAGAAACTTGGGCCGCACCACGCTGCTTTTTGCCGGCGTCAACGCCGATCAGTGTGTTCTCTGCACTCTGCAAGATGCCAACTTCCTTGGCTACGACTGCATTCTGCTGCAAGACTGCACCGCAACCACCTCGCCGGACTACTGTATGCAGGCCACGGTGTACAACGTCAACCAAATCTTTGGCTTTACCGTGGCATCAAAAGAGATTCTGAGCGCGATCGCCTAGAACTCTGCTTCCACACTCACCTAACCACCCCACCCCATGCCTAACCCTGACTGGCCCGCCCTTACTGCTGCCCTCGGCGATATCGAAACCGTCACCGACCCTAACCTGATTGAAAAGCTCTCCAAAGACTATTACTACTTCAGCCCCGTCCTTAAGCAAAAGCTGGCCGACAAAGTAGCCGACCTCGTCGTTCGCCCTAAAACCGAAGCCGACGTTCTGACCGTTGCCCAAGCCTGCGCTGCCCAGCAGATTCCATTAACCGTGCGCGGGGCGGGAACGGGCAACTATGGCCAGTGCATTCCCCTAGAGGGCGGCGTAATCTTAGATTTGAGTAAGCTCAACCAGGTGAAATGGGTCAAACCAGG
>JBCDFX010000152.1:0-9048 GCA_039177155.1 Cyanobacteria bacterium P01_H01_bin.119 | reverse complement strand
GGCATCGGAGATTTCTACCTGCAGCTCCTGACGCTGCGGTTCGACCCGATTTAGGGCGTCTACCACCGCCTTGGCCTGCTCTTCGGGATCAATTAGGCTCTGGTTGCGGCGAAAGATCTCTAAAGAGTCTTGGGTATCGCTAAGATTTTCACGCGCGACCTCAAGCTGCTTATCAATGGAGGCCAGCCCCCGAGATAAGCGCTGCTGCTGCTGTTCCAGGTTGTAGTCCAGATAAATCTGCTTTAAGGTATCTAGCACCGCCTGGGTTTTGCCTGGATCGTCGCCGCTGTAGACCGCTTCAAAAATACGCGTCTCTACCCCGTCTTCTTCAACTTGCACAAGGCCAAAGTTCTGCTTTATTTCGCCCAGGGTGAGATTTGGATAGGTCGCTGTCAGCTCGTCTACCGCCTGATTGAGAAACTGATCGCTGCGCAAAAGATTAAGCTGGGTTGCGTAGTCCGTTTGCCGCTGGCGATCGGAGCCTCGCCCGTCCTCGGTTTGACGCACGTCTTCTTGAAAATTAGGCTCAACAATCAACTGCATAGCGCTTTCATAGGTGGGTTGGGTTCGCCACGTCAGGGCTGCAGCCGCCGCGACGCCGAGGCCGACGCCGCCGACTAGCCAGAGGCCTCGCCGCAGAAGAATAGCAAGAAGCTGACCATAGCCAAGTTCCGGGCTAACCGGACGGGGCGGGCCGTTGCTGATGCTTTCGCCGAAATGGTTATAGGTAACACCCATAAACTTGCTTAAATTGGAAACAGATTACTTAGCTAAGGCTACATCAGCGCTTACACCCAGCGAGGCAGCGGAGTAGCTCGCCCCAGCACGGTATCGACCACCTGTTCCACCTGACGGAAAAAGGCCGCTTCGGTGAATCGGGCACGGGCATGGTCGCGAATGGCGGCAGTGTCCCAGGAGATCTGACTGGCCTTATTAAGGGCAGTGTGCAGAGCATCGGGAGACTGACGATGGAAAAACACCCCGGTTTTGCCCGGCACCTGGGTGTCAAGCACCCCTCCTGCCCCAAAAGACACCACAGGCGTGCCGCTAAAGTTGGACTCAATTGGCACCAAACCATAGTCTTCTAGGGCAGCAACAATCACCGCTTTGGCCTGAGCCATTAGGGTGGCCCGCTGGCTGTCACTGACGTGACCTAAAAACTGAATGTTCTCCAGCGCCATAGCCTGCAGGCGATCGCGCTCTGGCCCATCTCCGGTAATCAGCAGCGGCCAGCCCAGCCAGTTAAACGCTTCTACAATCACGTCAATACGCTTGTAGCTCAGCAGCCGGGAGGAGACCAAATAGTAATCCGCCTTAGTCTCTCCGTAGAGGAACTGACTGTCATCAATGGGATAGTTCACCACCGCAGCGGGTTTGTGATATACCCGGCGAATTCGCTGAGCCACCGTAGATGAGTTAGCGACGTAGAAATCGGGCTCAGCCGCATACTGCCGATCCAGCTGTCGCATCTGCTGAAAAATTGGCTCAAGCAGAGGATAGAGCAGCTGATATTCTCGGTAGCCCCGTAGGTAAGTTTGGGTATCCCACAAAAATCGGGTCACGTTGTGGCAAAAGCAGATGTGCCGAGCATCGGGGCGCTTGCGAACCGCCTTGGCAAAACTAGAAGAGCTGCTGATAACCAAGTCGTACTCACTTAAGTTCAATGCGCGAAAGGCCGGAAAATACAGCGGGGCCAGTAGGCGAAAATGCTTGGCGGCCCCAGGAATCTGCTGGAGTCTGGTGGTGTTGATAGCGCGATCGCCCAGGTCCACCGTGTGTTCTGGATCATAAATAGAGGTAAAAACATCGGCCTCTGGGAAGCGGCGGCACAGCAGCTCAAAGACTCGCTCTGCGCCGCCGCGCTGGGTCAAATAATCATGAACGAGGGCAATTTTCATGGTTTACGGCGCTAATCAAACAACAGCAGTGATTTTGAAGTTCTTCTTTGGTAAAGCCGCTCAAACTTGGATAAGACAAATACGGCAGACTTTTTTCGAGCAACGAGTTTTATTGCAGGACCGATTTGAGAAAACTCTTAGAGCTTTTTAATCTGTCACCGCGCTGCTGTAATTGCTGTAGAAGTATTTGTCCTTTTGGCAATTTAGCAGCGGTACACCCAGTTAAGCTGAACAATTAAAAACATGCTGTGATGAATTGAAGGCACTTTATTTTTGCTAGAAACACACATTTCAAAAGTATTGTTCACCACAATTTTATAGATTGAATTGCTTGCTTTAACGAATCAAATGTAAATGTGAAGTTCCCATGAAAATGCCCGAAAACTTCTGAATAACACAAATCATCTCACATTTTCTCAGCCGCCGCTTTAAAGTAAGAACAATGTGTGTTGCGTTCAGCACTTAGGCTGTAGCCTTTGGCACATGGTAATCTCAAAGATAGCTGTATGGGGTAAATTAAATGGGCAATGCTTGGTATTGAAGATCACAAAACAGTGGTTTAGGTGCTTTTAATTCCTGAAAAAAGTGAGAAAAAAATGCTAATGCATGACTTTCGATAGATTTTCTAGATTACTAAAGCCACTGATAACTATGCGGAACCTGAAAGCTTACCCGCCGTCCATAGAAATGAATCAAACGAATTAGAGTCTCAAGAAATGTCGTTGACTACACGAATTGATCTCAACTTGGCAGCAAGTTGATTCATTCTTCGCTATTAATTGGTATCGTATAAGACTGTTAAGTCGTTATTTTTGCTACCTGTAGTTATTTATTGCCTAAGCGGCGCATCTTTTTTTACTGCTGAACCATTGGCAATGCAGTTTTATTGCCTGCTTTATTACCCGTAGTTATTTTTATTACCTGAGCAATGGATTTTTATTTACTGATGAATGCCTTAGCTGGTCCGGTGCGATCGCGCACTAAGACATGGCTAAGCTGCAGTCTCTGGTTAGGCAGCGGCCTACTGCTAGGGTTGACTGGAAAAGCCGCGATCGCCCAGCCTGAATTTGATCCCAACCCGTCTACTCAAATCATTGATGAGCAGGTTTGGGATACTAGCTATTTGCTGGGGCCAGGCGATCGCATCAGTATCGATATTTTTGGTGCTGACGTCTACAGCGGTGAGGCTTTGGTGTTATCCGATGGAGTGGTGAATTTACCCCGCGCGGGCCGGGTTAGCGTTCAGGGGATGACTTTTGAGCAGGCCGCTGGTGCTATTGCTGCTGCCTATGCGCCTTACCTACGACGTCCCGCCGTCACGGTTTCTCCCCTCACCCTGCGCCCGGTCAATGTGGGGGTGGCTGGAGAGGTGAATCGACCGGGCTCCTATTCCCTATCCCTAGAAAGTGAGCAAAATGAGGTCGGCTTTTTGACCCTAACGGAAGCCTTAGAGCTGGCCGGGGGCATTACCGAGCAGGCTAATTTGCGGCAAATTGAGATTCGTCGGCCCCAGGGAAACGGGCGCGATCGCGTTGTGATGGTCAACTTATGGGATTTAGTGGACAGCGGCTCTCTGGAAAATGACTTGATTTTGCAGGGGGGCGACTCGATTTATGTGCCCACGGCCCAGGCCCTTACCCCCGAAGAAGCGACCCGCCTCAGTGCCGCCAGCTTTTCACCGGACACGATTCAGGTTTACGTAGCAGGTGAGGTCGAAGCCCCGGGTGCAATCGCCGTTGCCCCCAATACTCCCCTGAACCAGGCGCTGCTTGCGGCGGGAGGCTTCAACCGCCGGGCCGCCCGCGACACCATCGAACTGGTGCGTCTCAACCCCGATGGCACCGTCAGCAAGCGCACCATTCCAATCGATTTGGCCCAGGGCATCAACGACGCCAGCAATCCAACCCTCCAGAATGGCGATGTGCTGCTGGTACGCCGCTCTGGGATAGCCACCTTTTCTGACAATACCAGCCTTACTTTAGGGCCGATTGGCAGCATTCTAAGTCTGCTGGGAATCTTCTTTTAGACTCTGATTTTAGGCCCTGACCTTGGGGCAGCTCGGCGCTTCGGGGCTGGCCATTGTGCAGTGACCCACCAGACAGGGTTGGGCGTAAATCTCCTCAGTCTCCAAAGGGGGCGGCGCTTGGCCAAACACCATATCGCAACTGTAGGTCTCAAAGTTGGGCGTCATCGTCAGCGGAATGCCAAAGTCTCGGGTAAAAAAGTTCTGGGTGGGTAGCTTGCACATATTCACACACAGCCCCACGCAGTGACTCTGCTCCAGATAGCGACACTTTTTGATATGGACGCCGCTTTTCTGCACCGAAACCTGGCCGTCGCCTCCCTGAATCTCAACCTCAGTGACCTCACAAGGACCTACCAGCCATTCAAACAGCACGGTGGCAAACCAGGCGTTGAGTTCGCACACCAGCTGGGTCGGGCTAAACAGGGTGCGAATCAGCCACAGCGCTTGAGCCGGGACCAGGGACTTTAAGACAACTGCCACAAGCGCCTGCTGCTGCTGGGCGCTGCGGCCCTGCATAATCTGTTTGGACAGGCTGACAAATCCGTCGTAGCCTTTAGGCCAGCGTCGTTTACCCAGCGCGCCGGCAATTTTGCGGCTAAATAGCCAGATAAAGGCCCGGTCAAACCAGCTGTCATGATAAACCGTGGGAGAGTCAGGAGTAGAAACCATTTACCTCGACTTTACAATGATTTTTGAAGCAGCGCGATCGCGCCATCTAGTAAATCGCAGCCGCCTTCAACCGATTCGATCCGGCAGAGGCGATCGCGCAGTTCTGCCGCCCCCGGAAAGCCCTTACAGTACCAGGTCATATGCTTACGGGCCTGACGAATGCCGCGATCGCCTTTATAGTTCCACAGCATGATTAAATGCTCCCGGGCACAGCTCAACCGGGTCACCCCATCTGGGGCCGGGCGCCGCTGCCCAGTCTTGAAAAAATGATCAATCTCTCCCACTAAAAACGGATAGCCCAGGGTGCCTCGGGAGCACATTACCCCATCTGCCCCGGTCTGCGCCAGGCAGCGCACCGCCGCATCGACAGAATCGATATCCCCATTGGCAATGACCGGAATCGACAGCGCTGCTTTGACCCGGCCAATCCACTCCCAGCGGGCAGGGCCGTTATATCCCTGGGACCGGGTGCGACCGTGGAGAGTGAGCAACTGGGCACCAGATCCCTCCATCCGGCGACCAAATTCTACTGCGTTGATATCCTGCTCATCCCAGCCGATGCGAGTTTTCACCGTGACGGGTACGGTTACCGCCGCCGCTACTGCCTTAACGATCGTCTCAGCTACCTGGGGCTGGCGCAAAAGAGATGAACCGCCGCCGTTTTTAGTGATTTTATTAACCGGGCAGCCCATATTGATATCAATAGTATCGGCCCCTTCAGCTACCGCTTTTTGGGCCGCTTCTACTAAGAAATCTGGACGACAGTCAAATAGCTGAATGCTGATGGGCCGCTCCTGGGGATCAATCTCCATCAGCTTTGGCAGCTCGCGCATATGGTGAATTTCAGCGGCGCTGACCATCTCGGTGTACAGCATTGAATCAGGGGCATAGCGTCGCACCAGCCGCCGAAACACCAAGTCAGTCACCCCAGAGAGGGGCGACTGCAGCACCCGGCTATGCACCACCACTGATCCAATTACCAGGGGAGCACTTAGCCGCTGCTGCAGAGCGGGCAGCCTTAGCTCGGCGTTATTAGCGAAGAGAGTGTCTTTGACCCCACCACTCCCCGGAATCTCACCATCAGCCACACCGCTATTGGACATCGGCTTCACTACTTTTAAGCCTTTCTAAAAGCAGTAACGCAGACTGGTAGGCTTCTTGGGTCAACTCCTGCTGTTCATTGACATCATCGACAAAGCCGTCAGCCAAAAGCTGAAGGGAGCCCAATATGGTGTTTAGGTTATTTCGCACTTCGTAGGACACTTTAGTAACGCTTTCGCTTTGAGCCGCTTTGATAATTTGCCGGGTCGTTTCGCTAAACTGCATGGCGTAGAGCTGCTTATAGGCACCGCCTTTGCGAACTAGGTTATCGTGAGTCCCCACTTCCACGACTTCTCCGGCGTCTAGCACGGCAATTTGATCCGCATCTTGAATGGTGGATAACCGGTGGGCAATTACTAAAGTGGTGCGATCGCGGCTCAAATCATCTAGCGCTTTTTGCACCAGCCGCTCCGACACCGTATCGAGAGCGCTGGTGGCTTCATCCAAAATCAAAATTTCTGGATTCTGCAGCAGGGCGCGGGCAATGGCCAGCCGCTGACGCTGCCCCCCGGAGAGCAATACGCCGCGATCGCCAATCAGCGTATTCAACCCTTCCGGCATCCGCTCAATAAATTCATAGGCGTTAGCCCGCTTAGCCGCATCAACGATTTCACCCTCCGTTGCCTCCGGCGACGCATAGGCAATATTGTCTCGAATCGACATATTAAATAAAAACGTGTCCTGACTCACAATCCCCATTTTGCGCCGCAGGGATCGGACATCGTAGGCCCGAATATCTTGGCCATCAATCAGAATACGTCCGCTGTCAACGTCATAAAAGCGCGGCAGCAGGTCCGCCAGGGTAGACTTACCGGCCCCCGAGGATCCCACCAGCGCTAGCGTGGTTCCCTTTGGCAAAATCAAATCAATCTGCTTCAAGACGCTTTGATCGCTATTCGGGTATGCAAAAGTCAAATCCTCAAACCGGATACCGCTCTGCAGCTGATTAAACGGCAGTGTCCCGTCAGGCATAAACGACTTATTGTCCCGGCGTAAAAAGTCATAAACATATTCCACACTGGCGATGGAGTTGGCAAATCGGCCCCGAGCCCCATTCATCTGACCTAGAAACGGAATCATCCGCGACAGGACAAATAAATAGGTAAATAGCAGCGTTGCCAAAGTATCGAGGCGATCGGCAAACAGACTGCGGCTGATGACGACCATAAAAATCAGCGCCAGAATGCTGCCGATTTCATTCATAGGCGCAATTAATGACGAGTTAGCTAGAGAATCAAAAGCCGCTTTCTCCCGGACATGAACCAAGCGGCTGACCAAACCATATTCATGCTCCTCATTGGCGGTTGATCTAACCAGCCGAATACCGTTGAGCATCTCCAGCAGCCGAATGGAGTAGTCTTTAGATGACTCAGCCAAATTGCGACCGAAGCGACGGGAGCGGCTCACAGCGAACTGATTGAGCGCCACAATCAGGCCAAACAGAGCTGTCGCCATCAGGGTCAACTGCCAAGAGAGACCCAGCAGCAGCACAATAAAAAATACGATATTAAGCCCAACGCGAGCCAGCTCAATCAGGGTGCGGATGGCTACCGCAGTTCGGCTGACCTGGTCGTTTAGCCGCTGGATAATATCTCCAGCTCGCATATTAAAGTGGTAGCTCAAATCGACATCTAGCAAAAGCTGCAGGCCCTGCTCTCGCATATCTATGGTCAGAGCTCGAGTTAGGGAAGCACCACACATCAAGCTGGCGTAGTTAGCCAAATTCTTAAGCGCAATTGTGAGGAACACCGCCGCCAGCATAACGTTGATGCGGTAAGCATCCGGCAGTCCATCAAATAGGCCAAACAGCTCTGCAAGAATGGGCGGCAGGTCACTAAACTGCCCCAAAGGCTGGCCCAGAAATTCCAGCAGAACTGGGATAATCAGCGTGGCACCAACCCCATTAAAGACCGCTCCCGAAAATCCCATCAGAATTGTCAAAATAATCCAAACTGGATGTTTGAGCGCAAAGCTGAGGAGCAGTTGATTGGGGGAACGTTTCATAATGCAGGTGCTATTGCCATTGATGAAGAATGCTCGACAAAATTTTGCCCATGGCCCGGGTGCTGTAAGAGTCTAAGCAGCGCCGACGGGCATTTTCTCCTTTGCGCTGGGCTTCATTGTAATCGGCAAAGAGGGCGGTAAGCGCTTCAGCAATCTGCTCCGGGCAATTGGGTTCCACCAGGAATCCAGCATCGCCCAAAATATCGGGAATATCCCCGACCCGAGTTGATAAAATAGGCTTTGCCATGGCCATCCCATCGGTCATTTTGAGCGGAAACTGGGCTAAAGCGGTTGCGGTTTCTCGCTGGGGCACAACCACCGCATGGGCCGCAGAGACAACTTCGGCCATCTCTACCATAGAGAATCGGGGGAGTTTGATTAGCCAGGGCTGCCACCGCGTCAGTAGGTCGTCCTCATAGCGGTCCGGCTTACGGCCTCCCACCACCACCAGCCTTAGGTCGGGCTGATTCAGTTTTTCTAAGGCTATTAGCACGTCTTCTAGTCCCTTGTGGGGACGGGCAGTGCCAGGAAACATCAACACTCGATAGCCGCTTAGACCATATTTTTGGCGGCTGGCTTCCGGCTCAAACAAATCTGGATTAAAGCAGTCGGTGTCTTTGCCGTTGGGCAGGTGCACGCCGCCAAAGCGCTGCTGTAAAAATCGGGTGCTCACGGTGATGGCATCGGCTTGCTTGACCCAGCCTTCTGTCTGCTGCAGATAAAGCGGATGCTCTGGATTGCGGAGCTGATCATCGGGTCTTAAAGCTGCCCTCAGCAGTTCTTTAAAGTTAGGACGGTACTGGTAGCGATCGCCCCCAAACCAGCTCATTTCCCAGTCATCAATGTCCACCAGCAGCGGTCGTCCAGACAGCCGCTGCTTTAGGTAACCGATGCCAAGGCTGGTTAGGCGAGGCTTAACGGCATAAATCACATCCCCTTTAAGCTGATGCATCACCCGCCATGCTGATTGCACAAACCCTGGCAGTCGATGCCCTTTCACCACCTTCACCGTCAGGTTTTCGGGGGGGTCGGGATAAAGCTGCTGGCCAAATTGACACCCGACTACTTCAACAGAGTGGCCCAACTGCTGCAAAACAGTGCTCAATAGGTAAACCCGCGTTGTGCCACCGCCCGCGAGGTCAGGGGCAATAACAGAGACTTTTAGGGGCGATTTCGACATAGGTGGCAGTTTGGCAACGGCGGGGCAAGACGGGGATGGCAAAGCTGTCCCTACTGAGTCGGCGGCAAGTCCAACGCTAGGGTGCCCAGAATTCCCTTACGAAAATCAGTTAGGAGCTGTCTTGCAGCCCGGAGGCTGTCGTTTTGGTAGTTCTGCAAGGCCATTTCATT
>JBCDFX010000151.1:0-9070 GCA_039177155.1 Cyanobacteria bacterium P01_H01_bin.119 | reverse complement strand
TGCTGTGCTGTTTCTCGATCTCGATCGCTTTAAGGTGATTAACGACAGTTTGGGGCATTTGGCAGGGGATCGCCTGTTGATTACCGTGGCCCATAAGCTGCGCGCCATGCTTAACCCGACAGATGTGGCAGCGCGGCTGGGCGGCGATGAATTTATTATCCTGCTGGAGGAAATCGAGGGGATTCAAACCCCAATCCATATCGCAGAGCGGATTTTTGCCGAGCTGCGCTCCCCCGTCGTTTTAGAAGGACGAGAAGTTTATATCACCGCCAGCATTGGCCTGGTGCTAAGCGATGCCCGATACACCAAAGCCGCAGATTTAATTCGAGACGCCGATATCGCCATGTATCGCGCCAAGCAGAGCGGCAAGGCGCGCTTTGCCATCTTCGATACGAAAATGCATACCCTGGCAATGGCCCGGCTGCATCTGGAGAACGATCTGCGGCAGGCCATCGATCGCAACCAGTTTGTGCTGCACTATCAGCCTATTGTTGCGTTAGAAACCGGGGCGCTAGTGGGGTTTGAGGCGCTGATGCGCTGGCAGCATCCTATCGATGGATTAAAAAATCCGGGGGACTTTATCCCCATTGCCGAAGAAACGGGACTGATTACCCAGCTTGACGCTTGGGGACTGCAAACTGCGTGCAGCCAGCTCGCCGCCTGGCAGCAAAACTTTCCGCGCTGGCGTCATCTTAAAATCAGCGTCAACCTGTCTGCCCAAGATCTCCGTCAGCAGCAGCTAGCCAATCAGGTTGAGAGGGTACTGGCAGAAACCGGCCTTTCCCCCGACTGTCTCACCCTAGAAATCACTGAGAGCATGCTGATTGACGATGTAGCATCCACCATCGACTTGCTCTCTTACCTCAAACAGCTTGGGGTGCAAATCAGCATCGACGACTTTGGAACAGGCTACTCGTCTTTAAGCTACCTGCACCGCCTGCCGATCGATACGCTCAAAGTGGATCGATCCTTTGTGATTCAGATGGAAACAGAAGCCAAGAACCAGCAAATTGTAGCTACTATCGCCGCCCTCAGCCAGCAGCTAGGATTTGATGCGATCGCCGAAGGCATCGAAACTCACACTCAGCTTAAGGGGTTGCAGCAGTTGGGCTACCGCTACGGTCAGGGTCATCTGTTCGCCCTAGCCCTAGCCCCCAATGAGGTGGCGACGCTGCTGAGTCGATAAAGAGTCTGTAGCATTGGTCAGATTGCTTACCGCACCCAGTATCGCTAGAGCGGTTGGCACAAAAACAATCCGAACAGCATTGGTCAGATTGCCTACCGCACCCAGTATCGCTAGAGCGGTTGATATAAGAGCAATCTGACTCGCAGCCTCGTCCTAATCGTCCGCTCGGCTGCTTATTAGCCCAGCTCAGCAGCCATTGTAATTTGGGTCTCCACCGTTTCTCCAGGGGCGGCAGTTAACATATGCGCCCCGGTATTGATCGCGTTGCGGGGGCCGCTCCAGGGTTCCACGCAGTAAAAATCTTTTCCCTTGACCGTCCAAAATACCAGGGTGGAATAGTGCTGGTCGTAGGCGATGGTGAGCTTTAAACCACGGCGGGCATCAGTGGCGATCGCCTGCTGCCCCTTGAGATCAATAAACGCGTAGTCAATTTCGTCTTGGCTAAAGTCAAACGCTCCGCTAAACGGATAGACTTCGCTGCCGCCCTTAATTTTGTATTGCTCAGCGGGAATCTCAAAGCTCAACTGAGACTTATCGCCAACCGCGAAGTAGGGATGAATGCCGGTAGAAAACGGCATGGGCCGATCTGAACGATTGGTATGCCTAAAGCGTAGCGTCAACGCATTGCCCTTAAGGGTGTAGGTATAGTTCAGGGCAAAGTCAAAGGGATAGTTGGCCTGAATCTCGGGGCTGCTCTCTAGGGTTACCGTCAGGCTGGCCCCGTTTTCCGTAGATTGGGATGTGACTTGCCAAGGCAAGGTGCGAGCAAAGCCGTGCTGGGGCTGGGTGTAAGTTTGGCCGTTGAGGGTATAAGTATCGTTGACTAGGTTGCCGCAGATGGGAAACAGCAGCGGAATACCGCCCCGCACCGACAGGCTCGGATCTTTGAACCGCTCATTATCTAAATAAAGCAGTTCCTGTCCGTTCATCTGCCACTGGGTGACGATGCCGCCCCGCTCAGGCACCACCTGAATCTGGCTATTGGCGGCTTCGTCGGTTAGCACATAGGTTTTGTATTGCCCCTGTTCAGTCGTGATCGCGGCCATAGTTCCTATTCCCAAAACACATCTGCTCCTAAGGTCGCACACAACGGGCGATTCAGGGTTCTCAACCGATTAGGGCCAGGTTAAATCGCGCAAACGAAAAGCGGGCAGGCCATCCCTAAGGCTCAGCGTCTACCAGGGTCAACGGCAGCGATCGCTTAAGCTGAATCAGCTCATCTCTATGGGCGGTTACCGTGAGGCAACTGCCCCTGGGAGCTTGGGTTGAGGCATCCTGGCAGCCCGCTGCCGGGGGAGGGGAAACATTAAATTCGACAGTTTCAGTGCGCCCTGCCCGATTCCAATAAATCACGCCGGCACCGGGGGCGATCGCCAGACTGAACAACGACCATCGCCAGTATTCCGGTGCGCTAAAGGCAACCAGCAAATCAAGGCAAAACAGACCAACTGCAGCCAAAACCGATAAAAAAATCGCCAGAAAGACGCTGGGTTTAACCCGCCCGGCAAGCTGAATCTGCCCCTGCTCTGCATCAATCGCCGTAACTTGGTAAGCCCTTGCATCGAAGTACTGCTGAAGCTGAGCCAGCAGCGCAGACTCCGGCTCAGGCGACAAAAAACGGCGAGTAGTAGTGCGATCTTTGAAAGACGCGCGAATGAAAAAAAACAGCCCTATTGCCAAAAGCAGGGTCAGGAAAAATGTAGAACCAGGGACAGAATCAGCCACGAAAGTTTGATGCAGATAAAGTATATAGCTTTAGTCAGATGGCTCACCGCATCTAGTAATGCTGACGCGCCAGCATTACTGAGATATTTGATTATGGAGAGAGCTGACTTGCAACCTGCCCGGACCTCTCGGCAAGCTGCTATGAATCAATAGCTCTACTGCGGAAGATCGACTAGGGGCCGTCACCATTTAAATGTCAAAACGTAAAAGCCTTTGGAAATCGCTGCTACAGCCCCTAGTCGACAGAAATTATCGGGCGTGTTGTGACTTGCCGCGTCAGGCTTCTGGAATTAATTGATGACAGATCCTACGGAACCGATACCGTCGCTTCATCCTCGGCGGATATTTCCAGGCGGGCATGGCGGATATCCATATATTGATGCCACAAATCTGCCAGTTCCCGAGCCCTAAGCTGGGCATCAGGGCTTAATCGATACATGCGTCGGGGCCGTCCGCGCCCTTCTACTTTTTTCCAGTATCCGGTGACCACATCCTGCGTCTCTAAAAACTTAAGGGCTCCGTACAGCACGGTGTCAGACAGACGATAGCCCATATAGTGATTGACCAACCCCTGGATGAGTTCAGTACCGTAGGAATCACGATGAATTAGCACCGATAGAACGTAGCAAACGGCCAGTTCCTTGTTGAGATAAACCGGCGGCGGATCATCGAAGAACTGATAAATATCCTCAAATTTCATGGAACGGCTCCATATTATTGGCAGTCAGCAGATTAAAAGCGAACTACGAGGGCAGCCCCAAAAGGCTGCATTCAATCGAACTCCATCGAAAGCGTTAACCCCGTCGCGCTCCTCAGCAGTAAAGCGATCGCTATGGCGGTCACTATTGGCGATTAATCACTACTAGCGATTAAGGAACTGGACCTTCTCAGGTCAAGACTGCCGTGGCTTGGCTGCTACAACATTGGCTGTTACAGCAATAAAGAAACAGCATTAGCAGCACAGTGTGCTGGTTGGCAGGGCGTTTGCTAACGACTTTAGTACCATCAATTTTAATCACAGACGGTTCCCATCGTTTGTTTTCTCTGTGGAACAGTTACTGTAGATGAATTTTTTTAGCGTTTGTTAAAGTCAATTCCTTTTGGACGGCTTTAGCCAGCTTATTGGTTGACTGATGACACGCTCTGAAAACTCGAATTGGTTAATTGCTGAGCCCATCCAGCACAGACTGCACCTCTTCTGGCGTTGCCCGCTCTTCTAAATTAGTTAGGCAGTGACCCTGCCCATTCATATTCAGCTCTCTCTGAGCCTGCAGCTGACGCAGGGTGGTCAGGCAAGCGGGGCAATCGCAGCCGAAGAGCTGGACCGCCGCATTGCTCTCGGCAGCAGTGAAGTCGAGTTCAGGATATTCCACGACAATGGGCACTCCTGACTTGGTTTGTCCTTCGCCGCCGTGTAGACGATGGCTAAGATTTTTGAGCTGTGTCTGCTCCAGCCCGCCAGAGAAATCCGCAGAAAAATCTGAAGAGACATCTGGAGAGAAATCTGGCCCTGGGCTACAGGCTGCGATCGCCGCCGGTTGGTCTGGTTCAGCCGCGATCGCAGGCATTAACCAAGCTAGAGAAACCAGTGTGGCAGCCGCCCCAGTGGATAAAGCGGCCAGTAAGAACGTAAATCGTCTTAATTGGATTGTCATGGTGGACCTCCAAACAGAGAACTCGAACTGCTGCTCCCAGAAATTTGAGGCAGACTCCTTTTACGTAGCAACCTGCTGAAAGGTTCGAGCCGGTTGCAAGTCAGACTGCTCCTATGCCGATCAATTCAGCGAAGCTAGGGCGTTTTATCAGTTGAGAGCAAAACTGAAGGATAAGCTTTGCTACGCCCGCTCCAAAATATAGGTTAAGGCCTATCGGCTAGGGGCTATAACCGTTGCTATAAGGGGAATTGAATCTAACTGATAACAGCACCCAGGTGCGGTAAGCAATCTGACCAAAACTACACGACGCCAACCTTAGCTCAAATTAGTGATCTGGCCCATAAAGTTTAGCCCTACAGTCATCAATGCACGGCATTAGCTTGTAAGAACTGATGCAATGCCCGCATCCTCTAATACTGCCGGACGAGGAGCAAAACCGGATACGGCTGGGTAAGCCCTGCCTTCTCAAAGGTTTTTGAGGTAACGCATTGACTCAAGGGACTGTTAAGGATAAGCCTTGCCACGCCCGCTCCAAACCTATCGGCTAGGAGCTGTAACTGTTGCCGTAAAACGAGTTGAAATCTAACTGATGACAGCCACTAAGTGCGGCGAGCAATCTGATAAAGCTACGATCTTAATCCCGACTTAAAAAGTCGGGTATGTTTGACGCTATTTTTTTCACCGTGTTACCATCCGCAAAGCCTATGTGAAATGATTTATTTAATAGGCTTTTGAACCAGTTTGGGTTCAAGCCACCATCGACCCAACAACAACGCAAGCCGACGCAACGGAGCACCCTATGACCCAGGCCATCGATAAACCAATTGCTCAATCCACAGCAAAGACGACATTTACCGCCCTGAGCTGTAAAGAATGTGGAGAGAGGTATCCTCTTGGTGCCAAGCATGTTTGTGAAGATGTGTGTTTTGGCCCGCTGGAAGTGGTTTATGACTACGATGAAATTCGCCGTCGGGTGAGCCGTGAGTCTATTGCTGCCGGCCCTCACTCCATCTGGCGCTATAAAGACTTTTTGCCCGTCAGTGATGACCCAATCGATGTGGGCACGGGCATGACGCCTCTGCTTAAAACCAATCGCCTGGCCCGTCGCCTGGGCCTTAAAAATCTGTATATCAAAAACGACGCGGTTAACATGCCCACGTTGAGCTTTAAAGATCGGGTAGTATCGGTGGCGTTGAGCCGCGCTCGCGAACTGGGTTTCTCCACAGTTTCCTGTGCCAGCACGGGCAATTTAGCTAATTCTACGGCGGCGATCGCGGCCCATGCCGGCCTCGACTGCTGCGTCTTTATTCCCTCGGATTTAGAAGCGGGCAAGGTGTTGGGCACCCTGATTTACGACCCGATTTTGATGGCGGTTCACGGTAACTACGATCAGGTCAATCGGCTGTGCTCGGAAGTGGCAAACACCCACGGCTGGGGTTTTGTCAATATCAACCTGCGCCCCTACTATTCCGAAGGTTCAAAAACCCTGGGCTTTGAAGTTGCTGAACAGCTTGGCTGGCAGCTCCCCGATCATATTGTGGCGCCCCTGGCCTCCGGTTCGCTGTTCGGTAAGATTTACAAGGGATTTAATGAGTTTGTCAAAGTTGGCTTGGTCGATGAAAAGGCAGTGCGATTTAGCGGTGCTCAGGCGGAAGGTTGCTCCCCCATTTATCAGGCATTTGCGGAAGGGCGCGACTTTATCTCTCCGGTGAAGCCCAACACCATTGCTAAGTCCATTGCCATTGGTAACCCGGCTGACGGGGTGTACGCACTGGAAATCGCCCGCAAAACCAACGGCAATATCGAAGCTGTTACCGATGCCGAAATTATTGACGGCATGAAGCTGCTGGCAGAGACCGAGGGCATTTTTACCGAAACTGCAGGCGGTACCACCATCGCGGTGCTACAGAAGCTGGTGGAAGCGGGCAAAATCGACCCTGATGAAACCACCGTTGCCTATATTACGGGCAATGGTCTTAAGACCCAGGAAGCGGTTCAGGGATATATCGGCGAACCCTTTACCATTGAGCCCAAGCTAGAGAGTTTCGAGCGAGCTTTAGAGCGAGCCCGCACCCTCGATCGCTTAGAGTGGCAGCAAGTGCTGGTTTAAATTCAGCGCTGAGGCTCTTGAGCTGCATTTCACCTATAGTTTTGGTCAGATTGCTCACCGCACCTAGTATCGCTGGAGTGGCTGACACATCAACGATCTGACTCGCAGCCTTGTTCTAATCGTCCGTTCGGCTGCTACAGGTCTGATTTGAGCGTCAATTTTGATTTGAGTAACCCCCAATGGCTGTTAAAGTTTTAATCCCAACCCCGCTGCAAAAGTTCACCCACAATCAGGCCACCCTTGAGTGTGACGGCGGCAATATTGTTGAGCTGCTCGATCAGATCGAGGCATCGTGCCCCGGTATTAAAGCCAGGCTGTGTGACGATCAGGGCGAACTCCGTCGCTTTGTCAACTTCTACGTCAACAGTGAAGACATCCGCTTCTTAGACGGCAAAGATACTGCTCTCAAGGACGGAGATGAGGTCAGTATCGTCCCTGCCGTTGCAGGAGGCTAAAGTCACGTTCGATTAATAAAGAACTCAAAACTGAGTTAGGCGGTAGCTGTTGGTGTTTTCATTGCGGCCAGCAGCGCTGATAGGGCCTGATCTTCAGAGGGGTTTACTTTGCGATCGAGCAGGGCGAGGCTAACCGCTTTAGGCAGGGCGAGTGCTGCAACATCATCATCAATTGACTCCATCAGCAAATCTAATGACTGGGGCACCTTTAAGGCAGCATGGATACCGTCAATCAAGATGGGCTCAAAACCGATTTGCCTGAGCTGAGGCTTAAGGGCACCCCAATCGATATCGCCCTCTGGATCACCTACCTGAATCACATAGGCTAACAGTCGCTGGAGCTGAGTCTGCTGCTTTTTAGAAAATTGGTGTAAATCGGGTTCAGCTCCTATTCCATCTGTACCGTTGCTCAAATTGGCTAGAATTTTTTCCCAATCTCTAGGGTCGCAGGCTTCGGGCTTGCCCACCCTTATGCTGAGTTGAATTTGGTCAGAAGCAGGATCAAGCTGGGTCACATGAGCTTCGACCCCCAAAAAACCTAGCCACTGAGAAATGGTCTTGACCAGAACAGGACGAGTGGCTTGACTACCTGCTAAGAGCCTGATTTGAGTGCGTACCATAGGCCGCACAATTTGCGTCAGCATAGGGCAATTTGATGAAACTTTTTTAACTTTCCACACTATACCGAATCTGGTTGGGCCTGACTGTTCATCTAAAGATGTGTAGCAATAGATGGCGCTAGGCGGAAATTCCCCTCTTACGAGAGACGATAGCGGCCCAAATATGGCCTATGATTTTAATGTAAATTATTAAGTTTCCTTAAGCTTAGCTGTAACGTTGAGCCTGTCTTGAACTGTAAGGCTTTAGATGTCATCCGACAGGCTACGACTCTCACAGCATTTGTTGTAACCCAAGGTCACTAAATCTAAGGTCAATATGAGCAATTCTGCAAACCAACCTCAAATCGAAGCGTTGAAGGCCGCGATCGCCCTCACCCATGATGTCAGCAATCATCCAGATGCCCAGGCTGCCTTTACCGCCATTTGCCAATCGGTGGCTGACGGCAATCCTCAAGCGGCTGAAATGATGGATATGCTGTGGCAAGAGATTACGTCTCTGCAGCGTTCAGTCAACTTCTGGCAAGAGATCAGCCAGGTTGAAAAAAATCTTTCCGAGCGCATCACTGAGAACCATATTCAGCTCAAGCAAAACTATATGCGTCTGATGCAGGAACAGTAAGCCATTAATGCCATATGGCCCAGTCAGGCAGATGCAGTTCGTCGGTGTCGATTTTGGCTGGCAGTCTGGGGCGAGTGGCCTCTGCCATCTCAGCTGGGACGGTGCCCAACTCCATTTAGCTGAGCTTGCTCGTCTGCAGTCTATGGAATCTGTGCTGGGCTGGATTGATCAGCGGGTAGGTGAGCAGGCAGGGGCGATCGCGGTCGATGCGCCGACGTTAATTCCCAATCAAACCGGAATGCGGTTGCCTGATCGTTTGGCCCATAAGCATTTTGGGCGATATCACGCCGGCTGCTATCCCGCCAATCTAAATCGCCCGTTTGCAGAGCGCACTGTCCAGTTTGGGCTAAGCCTAGAGCGCAGGGGTTTTCTCCACGCTCCAACGATTGATCCTCGTCAGCCAGGACGCTATCAGATGGAAATTTTTCCCCATCCCGCAACCATTCACCTGTTTGGCCTGCCTCAAATTTTGAAATATAAAAAAGGAACTTTAGCTCAGCGTTTCCCTGAGCTAATGCGGCTGCGGCAGCTGTGCCTGGAGCATCTGCCAAAATTGATGCCGCCTTTAAAGCTTGAGGCAGCGCAGTTGCCTATTTCCGAACAGCGGGGCAAACCTATGAAGGCGCTGGAAGATAAGCTAGATAGCTTAGTTTGCGCCTATGTTGCGGCCCACTGGTGGTATTGGGGCACTGAGAAAAAC
>JBCDFX010000150.1:0-9073 GCA_039177155.1 Cyanobacteria bacterium P01_H01_bin.119 | reverse complement strand
TCTGGAATGGAAATATCGACTTGGGTCACCGTCACATCCGGCCCTAGCTGAGAGAGAGGCGGCTGAATTTCGTCGGCGTTGCCAACCACCAGCGTGACAATCTGCTCTGGCTTCAGATTTTCTTGTGCGGCCTGCAGAACGCCTGCTGCCGTAACATTCTCAACATCTTCACGGAACTGAAAGACAAAGTCGGCGGGGTAATCGTAGTATTCGTAGCGGATCAGTCGAGATAGGGTTTGCTCCGGGCTCTGAAAGTTAAACACAAAGCTGTTTAGCACTGCGTCTTTGGCAGCCTGGAGTTCTGCCGCTGAAATTGGCTCGGCGCGGACTTTGTCAATCTCGTCCATAAAGGCTTGAATAAAGGGCACAGTGGCATCGGAGCGCGTCTGGCCGCCGCCAATAAAGGTGCCCGGATGGTCGTATCGTGGGGCCCAGAACGCGTACACCACATAGGCTAATCCCTGCCGCGATCGCAGCTCATTAAACAAACGCCCGCCAAACCCATTGAGTACTTCATTCAGCACCGCTAAACTGCCGTGGTTAGGGTTATTGAGCTGGCCGC
This sequence comes from Cyanobacteria bacterium P01_H01_bin.119, assembly GCA_039177155.1. Lineage (GTDB taxonomy): Bacteria > Cyanobacteriota > Cyanobacteriia > Phormidesmidales > Phormidesmidaceae > JBCBZT01. The sequence goes on along the minus strand of JBCDFX010000150.1, from coordinate 8,511 downwards.
CCAGATGACCAATTTGGATTGAACTTTGGGTAAGTTGAGGCTGATTCACCAGAAAAACGCCGGTTTGCGCCTGATCGACCGTCGGTAAATCAAAGTCAATTGCGTCGCTGGCCGGGGGACTCCAGTCGCCAAATTGCTCGGCAATCAGCGCCTTCATGGTGCCAGGGTCAAAATCTCCCACAATGCTTAAGATGGTGCGCTCAGGACGCACAGAAGCGCGATAAAACGCCAGCATATCTTCCCGATCGATAGCGTTGAGCGTATCGTACTCAATCACGCGGGCATAGGGGCTTTGCGTCCCGTAGACCAGTTTGCGAAATTCCCGGCGGGTAATATCGTCTGGGTCATCGTTGCGGCGCGCGATCGCCCCCCGATTTTGATTCTTTAGTAGCGTTAGCTTATCGGTTTCAAAGGCTGGCTGGCGCACCACCTCGCTAAACAGGCCAAATACAACCGGTAAATCTTCCGTCAGACAGTTAAAGCCAGCGTTGCCGCTGTTGGTGTCAATGCCAGTTTCCACTGATGCGGCCCGCTGCTCTAAGAGACGGTTCAATTCATCTGAGCTGTGGCTTTCGGTGCCGCCCAAACGCATGGCATCTCCCACCAGGCTGGCCAATCCAACCTGGCCGGGGGGATCGAAGCGAGAGCCCGTATTAAAGGTGACTGACCCCTGAACCAGAGGCAGTTCATGGTCCTCCATCAGGTATACGACCAGGCCATTATCCAGCTCGTAGCGCTCAAAGGCTGGGATTTCGACATCTCCCAGGGGCGGGAAGGTCAGTTCGTCATAGTGGCGAGCCGTTACGGCGACCGCCGGAGCAGACCAGCCCAACCAAATCACCAAGGCCATTGCACCCATCGCAAAACCAACGCGGACGGCCCAATGGCGCAGCAGGCGTGAAATCCAAGAATTGCGCTGACTCAACCACTGCATGGGGAATGAAACTCCAATAAAATTCACAATCGTTCTTATGCCTGGGCGACCTACTCTTGGGAAAGCAGTTTGCCGACCGTGCGGTTATTCGGCTGAAAGACCGTCTGAGCTATCCGCTGCACATCTTCTACCGTAACCGCTTCAATGGCCTGTAGCTCTTCAAATACATTGCGCCAGCTTCCAGTCTTAGCCTCATAGGCCGCCAATAGGCTAGCCATCCCTGAATTAGAGTCTAGCGATCGCAGCAGACTGGCCCGGGCTTGGGTCTTGACTCGCTGAAGCTCTTCTGCGGCAACGGGTTCAGACTTTATACGGTCTAACTCTGCCGTCATCATATCGGCCACATCATCTACGGTATACTCCGGCGCGGTGATGCCGTAGAGCAGCAAAAGATTAGGATACTTGTCCCCAGGAAACCCGTTAATGCTGCCCACATCCAGCGCAATTTGGGCCTCATCCACCAGGGACTTGTACAGCCGGGAGGTTCGGCCACGCACCAGCAAGCTCTCTAAAATGCCGTACACCACGTGGTCTGGATGATTTAGGCTGGGACGGTGATACCCCTCCAGGTACCAAGGCTCCGTTTGCAGCCTCAGGGTAAAACTGCGAGGTGCCTGCTGCTCCACAGGCTCAATGACTAATTCAGGGGGCTGCGATCGCGGCACAAATCGCCCAAAGTAAACCTCGGCCATCTCCTGCACCTGAGCCGGATCAACATCCCCGACTACCGTCGCAATTAAATTTTGCGGGCCGTAGTAGGTTTCAAAAAACGCTCTTACATTCTCGCGAGTGGCAACAAAAAGATCCTCTTGATAACCAATAATCGGACGGCGATAGGGATGTTCCTCAAAGGCATTCTCTAAAAACCTTTCTATCATCGTGCCAATGGGCGAGTTATCCACTCGCATTCGCCGCTCTTCGAGAATCACGTCCTTCTCTTCGTAAAATTCTCGAAACACTGGCTCAAGAAACCGCTCCGACTCCAGAGACATCCACAGCTCCAAGCGATTGGACGGCAGGCTGTAAAAATAGCGCGTTGCATCTGCGCCAGTGGTAGCATTCAGGCCAACGCCCCCAGCCTGCTCAACAATTTGACCAAACTTATTTTGCTCTACATAGGTCGCCGCCTGCTGCTGGAGATCCACTAAAGTTTGCTGAAGCTGCTCTACCTGAGCGTCATTTCCTGATGCCTGCGCCGCCAAAATCTGGTCAAATACCTGATCCATCTCATCAAGCAGCTCTTTTTCAGAAGCGTAGTCGGTGGTGCCAATTTCAGTAGTGCCTTTAAAGGCCAAATGCTCCAGATAGTGGGCTAGGCCCGTTTGACCATCGGCCTCATTGACGGCGCCCACGTTGGCGTAGAGCATAAATGACACTACCGGGGCTTGATGGCGCTCCAGCACGATAAATTTCATGCCGTTGTCTAGGGTAAACTCCGTTACCGCCTCAGCAACCCGATCGAGATAGGGCTGAATAGAACCTGATGGGGTAATCGACTGGGCGATCGCCACTGGTGGGCAGAGACCGCCCCAGACCAGCGCCACAGCAAGAAAGCCTGCCCACAGCATCCGTAAACCTGCTCTACAGCGCTTTAATAGAGAACGGTTATAGGTTCCAGCCATCAACACTATCTTCCTAAATTAATGGGTTCAATCCAAATGAGTGCATTGCCTGAGCGCCCTCCGGCTGCCGGTAAGCCGATGTAGCCTTTAGGCTGACCGACCGACTATCAATAGCAAATCCTTTGCTACTATAGCGCTCCCGCTTAGGAAAATAGGCTAGAAATTGAGCCGGCGCAAGATTTTATCTGCTTTCTTAAGCCGATATGGTAAGGCGGTTTGAAGCATAACTCATACTTTCGTAGAATCATTTGTCGCCTCTTGCAGGTGGCCTTAAAGCGCTTTACAGTACCGGTAATTGCCCCTGCTATTCAGGACATTTTCATTTGGCCCAAACTGCTCCATCTTCTAGCCTTGAACTCTGGGGACGTCGTCTGCTCGCCGCCATACTGCTGGGCGGGCAGGTGGTGATTCATCTGATTTCCCGCCCCATCCATCGCCGCAACACAGTCGAGCAGATGTCGGCGGTTGGGCCAGAGTCGCTGCTGATTGCTCTGGTGACCGCTGCTTTTGTTGGCATGGTGTTTACCATTCAGGTAGCGCGTGAATTTATTAGCTTTGGCGCTGGGACCGCTATTGGCGGCGTGCTGGCGCTAACTCTAGCCCGTGAACTTGCCCCCGTACTGACGGCGGTGGTGATTGCGGGGCGAGTCGGGTCGGCCTTTGCCGCCGAAATTGGCACGATGGAAGTAACTGAGCAAATTGATGCCCTGCAAATGCTTGAGACCGATCCGATTGATTATTTGGTGATTCCTAGGGTGCTCGCCTGTGCGCTGATGCTGCCGCTGCTAAGTATTTTGTCGTTTATCACGGGCATGTCGGGCGGGCTGATTGTGGCCTCAAGTCTCTACAATATTTCGAGTTCTGTCTTTCTAAATTCGGCCCAAGAGTTTTTAACCACCTGGGATTTGGCCAGCTCCCTGGTAAAGGCGTTTGTCTTTGGCGCCTTGATTGCGGTGATTGGCTGTAACTGGGGGCTAACGACCACGGGTGGGGCAAAGGGCGTGGGCAAATCTACCACGACTGCCGTTGTTACCTCCCTACTGGCGATCTTTATCACTAACTTCTTTCTGTCCTGGGTGATGTTTCAGGGAACGGGCAGCGCGGTTTTGGGCAACTTTTAAGAGCTGTATTGCCAGTGTTTTGCCCTAAATCTCAAAGTGTCCGCCGTTTTGTTTTAGGGTTTGATACTGCTGCTGATCAAAAGCGTAGAGCTGGGCAGCGCGGCGAGCCACACCGCTTTCTTTTTCTTTTAGGTCTTTGAGCACGCCTGTCTTGAGGATTTTTTTGCGGAAGTTGCGCTTATCGAGGGGAGTGCGCAAAATCACCTCATACAGCCGCTGAAGCTGAGTCAGGGTAAATTTTTCTGGCAGTAGCTCAAAGCCAATGGGCTCGTAGCGAATTTTGCCGCGCAGTCGCCGAAGCGCCACCGCAAAAATCTCTTTGTGATCAAACGCTAGGGGCGGCAAGGCAGAAGCGGCAAACCACCGGGCATCAACCGCATCTGTGGCAGCGCGCACGTGATGATTGCGCAGATTGACCAGGGCGTAGTAGGCGACGGAAACAACTTGGCCCCTAGGATCGCGGTGCAAGTCTCCAAAGGTGTAAAGCTGCTCAAGAAACAAATCCCTTACCCCTGTTTCTTCCGCCAGCTCTCGTCGGGCAGCGCAATCTACGGATTCTCCCGGTCGGACAAAGCCTCCGGGCAGAGCCCATTGCCCGGCATAGGGCTGAAGCTGACGCTGAATCAGCAGCAGCTTCAGCTGATCGGCGCCGTCTAGGCCAAACACCACGCAGTCAACGGCCAGTTTAGGCCCAGCGTAGGGGGTCAGGGAGTCAGGGATAGAGGTCATGATGCCCCGTCTCCGATTTAAGTCTCGGTGCTGTCAGCGGCGTCTTTTGAGATATTGCTATCGTCAGCCTCTAGAGTTGCCTGCCGCAACCCCAAGATTTTCTCGCCTCGCTGCGGAGTGAGTAAGCGATCGCTAATGCCATCGCGTCCCTGGCGGGGAACATCGTCAGAGACTAGGGTCGCAATGCGATCGCTAGAGGTCATCAGGGTGAACTGAAGGCCGGGAGCCGCCGCAGCGATCGCGCTGAGCGTATCTGTCTTGGCCGTAAATTTAAAGGCTTGGGTACCGATCCCCCCCCGCTTCGCCAGCCGCAGGGCGGCTACAGGGAGTCGCTTAGCATAGCCTAGGGCCGACATCAAAATGACGGTATCGGTTTCACCAACCGCTACGCAGCCGACCAGTTCTTCCTGCTTTCTTAGCCGCAGGGCCTGGGGGCCTTGGGTATTGCGGCCCGTAATCGGCAGTTCTTCATCGTCGATGGCAAAGCGCAGCAGTCGTCCGCCAGAGGTGGCCAGCACCAGGGTATCGCCCGGCATAGCTAGGGCAATAAAGCGCAGCTGATCGTCGTCTTTAAGCTTAATGGCGGTCAGCCCCCGCCCGGTGAGATGGGTGAAATCTGAAAGGGGCGATCGCTTAATTCGCCCCCGCTGGGTCAGCAAGATCAGCTCTTTTTGCAGGGTTTCCGCCGTCAGCACCAGCTGAGCCACAACCACGTCCGGATCGGCAGGGACCGATCCCGGCAGCACATTGACCAGCGGCACCCCCTTAGACTGACGCTGGTGAAGCGGGATATCGCTCACCTGCACGGTATAGGCTTTACCATCTTTAGTCAGCGCCAGCAGTTCCTGATTGGTTTGGGCAAGCGCTGTTTGAACCGGAAAGTCCTCAGCCTCGGCCAGGCTTAAGTTTTCTGTCTCATCCTGCCGGGCCTGCCGCCGCTGGAATGAGCGCGGCGATAAACGCTTGACGTAGCCTTTGTAGGTGAATTCGAGGACGGTTTCTTCTTCCTCTTCTTCTGCCGCAATTTCGGCTAGAATCTGGCTTTCCTCTTGGCGTTCAGCCTCCGACTGAATGCGCGTGCGCCGGGGATCGCTAAACTTCTTTTTAAGCGCGCGCAGCTCTTTTTTAAGGGCTTTCAGCAGCTCCCGGCGCTCTGACAGCAGCCGCTCAAGCTGGGCAATGCGCTGAGTCAGCTCGCTGTGCTCGGTCTGTAGGTTTTGCTGCTCTAGCCCGGTGAGCCGTCTTAGGGGCATGGATAAAATTGCATCGGCTTGGCGATCGCTGAGATCAAAGCGTACCTTAAAGCTGACTTTGGCGGTGGTGCCATCTGGAGACTGACGCAAAATATCAATCACCGCATCCAGGTTATCCAGGGCGGTAAGCAGGCCGTTCAAAATATGAATGCGGCCTTCGGCTTTCTCTAGCTCGTGCTGGTACTGCCGGGTAAGGGTTTCCTCCCGAAAGTTTAAAAACGCCTGGAGCAGCGTTCGCAGGGGCATCTGGCAGGGCTGACCGTCATCTAAAGCCAAAAAGATGGCACCAAAATTATTTTGTAGCTGGGTCTGCTTGTACAGGGCATTGAGCACAAGCTGGGGCTGGGTTTCTCGCTTGAGTTCGATCACGACGCGCATCCCTTCGCGATCGCTCTCGTCCCGAATATCGGCAATGCCATCCAGCCGGCTGTTGTTCACCAAATCGGCAATTTTTTCAATCCAGCCCGCCTTATTGACCTGATAGGGCAGCTCCGTCACCACAATTGCGTTGCGGCGCTGCCGCCCCCGACCAGGTCGAATTTCTTCAAAACTGGCAATGCCGCGCACGGGAATGCTGCCCCGACCGCTGCAATAGGCATCGCGAACACTACCAGAATCAATAATTTCTCCGCCAGTCGGAAAGTCGGGGCCTGGAATCAGCTCAAATAGCCGCTCATCCGGCAAATCTGGGCGGTCAATCAGGGCAATTAGGCCATCTACCACTTCACCCAGATTGTGGGGCGGAATATTGGTCGCCATGCCCACCGCGATGCCCGAACTGCCGTTGAGCAGCAGATTGGGCAGTTGGGCCGGCAGTACAACCGGCTCTTGCTGAGAATTGTCGAAGTTGTCGCTAAAGTCGACGGTGGCTTCGCCAATTTCGGCCAGTAGGGCCTCATTGCTGATGTCAGCCAGTCGGGTCTCGGTGTAGCGCATGGCCGCTGGCGGATCATTATCTACCGAGCCAAAGTTGCCGTGGCCCGACAGCAGGGGATAGCGGCTGGAAAAATCCTGCACCATCCGCACCAGAGCGTCGTACACGGCTTGATCCCCGTGGGGATGATACTTACCCAGCACGTCACCCACCACGCGGGCGCATTTACGGAAGGGGCGATCGGGAGTTAGGCCCAGCTCGTGCATGGCGTAAAGGATACGTCGATGCACAGGCTTTAAACCATCGCGGACATCCGGCAGGGCCCGCCCCACAATTACGCTCATGGCGTATTCCAGGTAGGAACGCTGCACTTCTGAATGTAGCGAGGTCACAATCACCTGCCCCGGAGAAAGCATGTTTAGCTGTCTAGCCATGGCAAAGTTCCATTGAGTTCCCTAAATTAATCACGATTCCCGACTTACCCCTACCAATGCTGTAACTTATATACAAACGCGGAAAAATAGCAAGATCATCCCTGTTGGTTTTGCCCATCTTTAGCGAATTTCTTGCTGTTCTACCAATGCCTACACCGACTTTAATTTCACTCAAAAGCGATATGAAAACTGTTTTGATTGTGGAAGACGACATGATCAATGCTCGTGTGTTTTCCAAGATACTGACCAAGCGCGGTGGGCTGACGGTCAAGCATACCGAAAATGTTGAAGAAGTCATGCAGATTGCCCAAAACCACGAAGCAGACGTAATTTTGATGGATGTCTCCCTCTCCCACAGTGTTTATCAGGGTAAACCCGTCGATGGCATCAAGATTACCCAAATGCTGAAGTCTGACCCCAGTACGGCAGATTTGCCGGTGATTTTGGTCACGGCTCACGCCATGGACGGCGATCGCGAAAACTTCCTTCAGCAGAGCGGCGCAGACGGTTATATTTCTAAACCCGTTGTCGATCATCAAAAGTTTGTCGATCAAATTACGGCCATGATTCCTAACTAGGAACGGCCCAGATGACGAATGGCTTTAGTCAGCACATTCGTGATAAATACATTTGTACTGCAAAGAACGCGATTTAGCTAGGGGTTGGAGCGGGCGTGGCAAGGCTCATTCTTCAGGGCTTGGGACCTATGTTTCAGCCATAAACGTGACGTCTTCATAGAGCTCCGCCATATTCAGAGTGATGTCGAGACTTGCCAACTCGACCAAACTTCCCGATGGAGAAGGATGCAGCACCCAAAGACCGGCTAAATTTTTACGAAAAGTTTCCACTTGCTGCCGATCTTGGTTAATCAAGACATACTCCTGTAGCGTAGCCAGGGTTCGATAGTGCTCAAATTTTTGCCCGCGATCTTGAGCTTCGGTGCCTTTTGAGAGAATTTCAAAAATGACAGTTGGATATTCTTTGGCATATCGGAACTGCCGATCCCGCAAATCACAGCTGACTAACCCGTCGGGATAGTAGTAGCGATTGAAAGCTTTGATATGCACTTTCATATCCGAACCGTAAATACGGCAGCCACTTCCCCGCAATTTTTGTCGCAGCAGTGCGGTTAGATTAATGCCGATGGTGACATGCTCATCGCTAGCACCTGCCATGGCGTAAACTTCGCCATTGTGATACTCATGTTTAATGAGGCTGCTTTTCTCAGCCTCTAAGTAGGCATCTGGTGAAAGAGGCTGGGAGGCAAACACGGCAAAATCTGAATCAGAACGTCAGCAAAGCCTGGCAGCAAGTATGGCGTTAGCCTTTTCCTTAATTTATTCATCATACTGGAGATGGGTGGGTCAATCGGGGTTGCGCTTAGTCGCCTCTGACCTGGCCTGCCCGGCGGGGATCGGCCCCGCCTTCAAGGCCGCTGGGGGTCACTACAATGCCGTGTAGCCCGCTATTAAGGTCGCCGATATTGACGGTGTGGCCCAATGCTTCTAAGGCGTCTGCCAGTTCAACAGTTGCCGCGCCAGTTT
>JBCDFX010000149.1:0-9098 GCA_039177155.1 Cyanobacteria bacterium P01_H01_bin.119 | reverse complement strand
CGGAGAGCGCTATGACACTTGGCGACAGATGATTGGCGGCGCAACCCAGGTGATTATTGGCACGCGCTCCGCGGTATTTTCTCCCCTGCCTAATCTGGGGCTAATTATTTTAGATGAAGAGCACGACAGCAGCTTTAAGCAAGATCAACCCAGCCCTTGCTACCACGCCCGCACCGTGGCCCGCTGGCGCGCCGAACTAGACGATATTCCCCTGGTGCTGGGATCGGCCACACCGGCCTTAGAGAGCTGGCTTACCAGCGACCAAGCGCCAGAGAGCTGGCTTACCAGCGACCAAACGCCAGAGAGCTGGCTTACCAGCGATCAAACCTCAGAGAGGGAGCTTATCAGCGATCAAATTTCAAAGAGCGGGCCGGCCCGCGGTCAGACCAAAGTGAGCGCGGCCAATCTTTACCTAAGCCTGCCTGAGCGCATTCAGGCTCGCCCTATGCCGACCCTGCAGACGGTGGACATGCGCCAGGAGCTACACGCCGGAAATCGCTCCATCTTTAGCCGCAGGCTGACTTCGGCGCTAACGGAGATGAAAGCGGCGGGTGAGCAGGGGCTGCTGTTTATTCACCGCCGCGGGCACAGCAGTTTTGTCTCCTGTCGAAGCTGTGGCCATGTAATGGATTGCCCCCGCTGTGATGTGTCTCTGTCTCACCACAAACCTCACAGTGGCGCAGTGTCTACCCTGCGGTGCCACTACTGCGGCTATACTCAGGTGCAGCCCCCCCAGTGTCCGGCCTGTGGTTCACCCTATCTAAAGCATTTTGGCAGCGGTACCCAGCGAGTGGTCAATGAGCTAAGGGAAGCGTTTCCGGCACTGACCTGCCTCCGCTTTGACAGTGACACGACTCGCAATAAAGGCGCCCATCGGGCGCTAATTAATCAATTTGCTGGCGGTGAGGCAGATTTACTGGTGGGCACCCAAATGCTGACCAAGGGGCTGGATCTTCCCCAAGTGACCCTGGTGGGGATTTTGGCAGCAGATGGACTGCTGTATATGAATGACTACTGGGCCAGTGAACGGGCTTATCAGCTATTGACCCAGGTGTCGGGCCGAGCCGGCCGGGGCGATCGCCCTGGTCAGGTTATTCTACAAACCTATACCCCCGATCATCCGGTACTCGATGCCCTGAAACAGCAGGACTTTGCTGCCTTTGCCAGCGAAGAGCTGACCCACCGCCAGGCGCTAGGATATCCGCCCTACGGCCAGCTAATCTTGCTGCGTATCAGCGGACTGGTGGCCCGCCAGGTTGAGCAAGCCGCGATCGCGATCGCGGCCCATCTCACAGAATTATTGAGCACCTGCAACAGATTGACCTATGACCAACTCGGCCCGGCGCCAGCCCCTATTTTGCGTGTGGCCCAGCGCTACCGCTGGCAAATTTTATTGAAGCTGGTGCCCCAGCCGGGACAGTCGCCAGAAACAATCGCCCCTCAACTGCCAGATTTGACCCAACTGCGCGATCGCTGCCCCAGAGGCATTAGTTTAACGATTGATGTAGACGCGTTGAACCTGTTCTAGCCGCTCAATATCCGCTCAAACTGTTCTGTAGAGCTGGCGGAACCTAATTTTGAGCCTGCGGTCTAGTCAGTTAGCCTCACCACATCTGTTTCAGAAACAACTGTCATAATTGATCTATCAGCTGAATCGTCATGCTAGGTGTTTAATTATACTGAGATTTGGCTCTATAAATTATGTGTAGAGCGCTCTAACGAACCGCCAAAGACGAATGCCAATATAGCGACTGCTGCTGCTGGGGAAGGCATAGAACCTTTTATTAGCAGGAGTATCGGCCGCATCTATCTAACCGCAACCTAGACGGTTGCACCTATCAACGCAAAAATTAAAGCACTCTTACTTCTGGAAACTGCTTGGCCTGTACTGAAGCAGTTAATACTCAACTCATCAACGGAGCCGCTATTATGAAAAACTATCTATCTTTCCGCGCCATTTCGACCGCGATCGCAGTGGCCGTTCCGGTTATGATGGCGGGCGCCCAAGCTGCCCTAGCTGAAGCTCTGCAGTTCACCCTGAACAACGAGTCTAGCCAGGACATTTTTTACCTCTATGTCAGCCCGTCTAGCTCCGATACGTGGGGTGAAGATATTCTGGGAGCCGATACGGTTCCAGCAGGCACCTCCAGCGTCATCACCATCGACGATGGTCTAGAGGATTGTGCCTATGACTTGCTAGCCGTAGCCCCCTCCGGCGACCAGATTGAAGACTACGGTATCGATTTCTGCGAAGTCACCAGCTATACCGTTACCGACTAAAGTCGTCTTACAGCTAAAGCTCGAAATCTTGAATCCGAGATATTGGGTGTAGGTGAATTTTTGTGAAAGTGCGAGCATCTTGCTCGCACTTTGGCTCTGGTTTGATTGCTAAGAGATAAATCCCGGTTGCTTAGCCCGTCTGGAATCAGCTAATCAAGCTCAGCGCCAAAATGCGCTAGCCTTGGTCCGCTCACCCGGCAAATGCGCCAGTCTGATTTAACTTCTGCGCCCATACGCTGGTAAAACGCGATCGCGGGTTGATTCCACTCCAGTACGCTCCATTCAAAGCGGCCACAGCCTCGCTGTACCGCTAGCTCTGCCAAATGATTTAGCAGGGCGGTGCCCACCCCCTGCCGCCGAAATGCAGGCCGCACATACAGATCTTCTAGGTATAGCCCCGGTTGCATCAAAAACGTCGAAAAGTTGTGGAAAAACAGGGCGAATCCCGCGACTGCTCCCTCAGCCCGAGCGACCACCGCCTCTGCATAGGGGCGATCGCCAAATAGATTCTCTCGCAGAGCTTCCGGTGTTCCCGTCACTTCATGGGAGAGCTTTTCATAAGTCGCCAGCTCTTGAACCAGCGCATACATTATAGAGACATCCGCCGGAGTGGCTGGTCGAATATCAACCGTTTGAGGCGAGCGGGCCGCAGTCATATAGATACCTGTCCTAATTCGCGCAAAGACCGGATATTTGAAAATATCTGATTGGCCGGCGTCTCTAATCAGCCGGAATAAATGTCGGTGAAATATCCCGAGGGCGGTAGCCGCCAGCAATGCATTCACTTAAAGAGTCGCTCAGCTCAATGGCGCTGGCATCAATCAGGCCCACCACACACTGGGAGTAGCGCACCGGTAGCAGGCTGCGGCGACAGTTCTCCAGCACCGCTGTAGATCCTTCGTTTAAGCGATCGCGGTGAATATCTACCACACAGGTGGCCAGCTCTAGCGGACGTCGCACCCGGCGGCAGGCATACAGCAGTGCCCCAGACTCTAAACTGATATCATCCAAAACTTTTGTGTAGCAGCTCGAAACGTCTACCGGGTGGAGCGCATTGGCGCAGGCATAGTCAGCTTCCTCTATGCTGACGCCGCTGCGGGTCAGCGCCGTTGCACAGCGCTCGAACTCATTGGCCTGGGCGGGGGATTGAACTACAGCCGGGAGTGTAGTTGCCGCTAGGCCAGCGATCGCCAACGGTATCACAGACCACTGGACAGGACGGTGTGGCACAGGACAATTAACCATAACGATTATTTAAGCCTTATATCACTTTAAACTCGTAGACTGACTGTAACAGCCATTGCTTTACCCTATCAACAGTGGGCTAGGGACCGTTACCCCGATACGCTCCGGTATCTATAATTCCACATCTCCCCGAGAAACTACCCTGTCCAATTCTCAATTTGTCTACATTGGAAAGAGTGGCACATAACCTTACAACACATTTAGAGGGTATATTCAGTATGCACCTGAGTGAAATTACTCACCCCAATCAGCTACACGGGTTGTCCATCCACCAGCTTGAGCAGATCGCCCGTCAAATTCGTGAAAAGCATTTGCAAACCGTCGCGACAAGCGGAGGGCATTTGGGGCCAGGTTTGGGAGTAGTTGAGCTGACCCTTGCCCTCTACCAAACCCTTGATTTAGACAAAGATAAAGTGACTTGGGATGTGGGTCACCAAGCCTATCCTCATAAGCTGATCACCGGGCGCTACCCAAATTTCCACACCCTTCGCCAAAAGGATGGCATCGCCGGATATCTCAAACGCTGCGAAAGCCGATTCGACCACTTTGGAGCAGGCCATGCGTCTACCAGTATTTCATCAGCCTTGGGAATGGCGCTCGCCCGAGATGCCAAAGGTGAAGATTTCAAAGTCGCCGCCATTATTGGGGACGGGGCACTGACCGGGGGCATGGCCCTCGAAGCGATTAACCACGCCGGACATCTGCCTAATACCCGCCTGCTGGTGGTGTTAAACGACAATGAAATGTCGATTTCTCCTAACGTCGGCGCGATTCCCCGCTATCTCAACAAGATGCGTCTTAGTCCTCCGGTACAGTTCCTCTCCGACAACTTAGAAGAACAGTTTAGGCATCTGCCGTTTGTGGGCGATACCCTATCTCCCGAACTGACCCGCGTTAAAGAGGGAATGAAGCGGCTCGCCGTCCCCAAGGTCGGTGCCGTATTTGAGGAGCTGGGCTTTACCTATGTGGGCCCCATAGATGGCCACAGGCTGCCAGAGCTAATTGCAACCTTTAAAGAAGCCCACCAGCATCCGGGTCCCGTATTGGTACACGTAGTCACGACCAAGGGCAAGGGCTATAGCTTGGCCGAAAAAGACCAGGTGGGCTACCATGCTCAGTCTCCATTCAACCTGGCTACGGGTAAAGGCATGCCAGCCACTAAACCCGTGCCGCCCAAATATTCCAAGGTCTTTGCTGAAACCCTGTTAAAACTAGCAGATAATAATCCCAGGATTATTGGTATTACTGCCGCTATGGCTACGGGCACTGGGTTGAACAAACTCCAAGAGAAACTGCCTAAGCAGTATATTGATGTCGGCATCGCTGAGCAGCATGCCGTTACCCTGGCTGCAGGTCTTGCCTGTGAGGGAATGCGCCCGGTGGCGGCGATCTACTCCACATTCTTGCAGCGGGGCTTTGACCAGATTGTTCATGACGTGTGCATTCAAAATCTGCCGGTGTTCTTCTGCCTAGATCGAGCCGGCATTGTAGGCCCAGATGGCCCCACCCACCAGGGGCTGTACGATATTGCCTATATGCGCTGCATTCCCAATATGGTGCTAATGGCTCCCAAAGATGAAGCAGAGCTCCAGCGCATGGTGGTAACGGGCGTTAATCATACGGATAGCCCCATTGCTGTGCGCTATCCGCGGGGCACTGGCTATGGCGTGCCTTTGATGGAAGATGGTATTGAGCCCCTGCCCATTGGCAAAGGCGAGCGTTTGCGCCAGGGCGATGATCTGCTAATGGTTGGCTATGGGACGATGGTGTACCCGGCTCTGCAAACGGCTGAAATCTTAAGCGAGCACGGCATTGAGGCAACGGTTATTAATGCCCGATTTGCGAAGCCGCTGGATGAGGCGCTTATTCACCCACTGGCCCAACAGATTGGCCAGGTTGTTACCCTGGAGGAAGGTTGCCTAATGGGCGGTTTTGGCTCAGCGATCGCAGAATCTCTGCTGGATGCCCAAATCACCGTGCCTGTGCTGCGGCTGGGTGTCCCTGATAAACTTGTGGATCATGCTAAGCCCGATCAGTCGAAGGCAACTTTAGGGCTGACGCCGCCTCAAATGGCAGAGCGTATCTTAGCCACCTTTAAGGCGAAACAGCCTATGGTGCTGCAAAATTAGGACGTGTCAGAATACTCGGTGCGGTGAGCAATCTGGCCAACATATAGCTTGGCGAATAATCTGGGCAGACTAAATTTGTTGTAGTCGCCAGTCCGGCTAGCCTATGTCTATATACGATCTAACCCACTTCACGCTGCAAGATATGACCGCTTGCGGCACGGCAATAAGGCAACTGGGAAACGGTCAGTCTTCTATGGAAGTCACAGCCAGCCGCCTGGTGGATTACTGTTACGAGCATTTGGTTGACCCTCAAACTGGAGAGCCTGCCTGCGCCCTGATTAGGCTATTTAAAACCCACAGCTATGCTGATTTGCCTGATGAGCTACAGGTTTTGGTCACCCAAAGTTTAGGCGATCGCGCCCCCGCGCCCGACTTAAAATGCTTAACCCTCCTAGCCACCCAAGGGATAGAGCCCCAGTGGCAGCACCGGCAAACCTCTCAGGGACATCAGGTGATTCCGCTGACCAGTGAGTCTGCAATCGCTCAAATTCCCATGATTTCTCAACTGATTGGCCAGTTTGGGCTTAAAGTCAGCACCGTAATCAAACCTGATCCTGATCTGATTTTAGATCTCGAGCAAACCACATTTAATGTTTTCCACGTGCCTGAGGCGCTGGGTAGCCCGTTTATTCCGGCCCAGAGCAAATTTGTTCAGCCCTTTAAAGTACGTTCAGTGCTGGGTATTGGCGGGATGCTGCCGTCGGGTAATCTATTTGCGCTGATTTTGTTTTCCCGGGTGACGATTCCTGAGCGGACGGCTACTTTATTTAAGACCCTCGCCCTCAACGCAAAAATGTCTTTACTCCCGTTTGAGCCCAATCAAACGTTTTCAGAGCAGCCCCAGTTGGCACTTTAAGATTTTGTATCAGCTATGAGCGATCCGGTTCAGACTCACACGGAAATGAATCAGCTCCAGGAGCAGGTCGCAACTCTGGAGCAGCTTTTGGTGACCTATGAGCAGTCAGCCGTGGAGCAAAATAGGCAGCTTCAGGCCGCTATGTCTGCGATGCAGACCCACACCAACCAGCTTCAGCATGCTGAGAGCACTTTAGGAACTCTCCAGGCCATTCTTGGCGGCATGGGCGAAGCGGTATTTGTGGCTGATAGCTTAGGTAAGCCGCTATTTGTTAACCCAGCCGCCAGCCAGATTTTGGGGCTTGATTTGGCGGCACCTGATTTGTACAAATGGGTTGAAACGTGTCAGGTCTGCTTGCCCGATGCCGTGACGCCCTACACCTGGGCCCAGTTTCCCTTAAGCTTGGCCCTCTCTGGTGTAACCGTGGATTCGGCAGAGATGTTTGTAGCAACTCCAGCTACAGCCACCGCTGCCCGATGGCTAAGCGCCAATGCTGGCCCCTTAAAAGACGCAGACGGTGTCTTGATGGGCGGCATTGTGGCCTTTCGAGATGCAACCCAGCGTAAGCATAACGAGGCGGCGCTGCTTCAGTCTAAAACCCAGCTAGAGCAGCAGGCGCAGCAGCTTGAGATGACGCTAAGTGAGCTTAAGCAGGCTCAGCTCCGCCTGGTGCAGGCCGAGAAGATGGCCGGACTGGAGCGAGTGGTTGCGGGCATTGCCCACGAGATTAATAATCCGGTCAACTTTATCGTTGGGAATCTGATCCACGCTGAGCGCTACTTTCACGATATGCTGGCGCTGATTGCTCTGTATCAGCGGCATTTCCCTGAGACGCCTGAGGCAGTGGCAGATTTTATTGAAGAGATTGATTTATCCTATGTTCGCAGTGACTGTGACAGCCTGCTCCAGTCTATGCAAAACGGCGCAGAGCGGATCGAAAAGGTAGTGCAGTCGCTTAGAAATTTCTCTCGGTTAGACGAAGCAACGGTTAAAACTGTAGATTTGCACGAGGGCTTGGACAATGCCCTGATGATTTTGGGCAAGGAGATTCAGCGGAGCACCCATCGTGACGCGATTGCAGTCGTCAGAGACTATGGAGATTTGCCCCAGGTTCAGTGCTTTGCGGCCCAGCTAAACCAGGTTTTTCTGCATATTTTAGATAATGCTATTCATGCCCTAGACTCTCAGCGACTCCTGCCTCAACAGTCGGAGAGGCCAAGCCAGAGGACCGAATCTCCCACCATTTGGATTAGTACGAGTCTATTGGAGAGCGATCGCATTCGCGTTGACATTGTCAACAATGGACCGGCCATCCCCGATGCAGTGCGCAATCGACTGTTTGACCCGTTTTTTACCACTAAATCCGTTGGGGAAGGTACGGGTATGGGACTATCCATCAGCTACCAAATCGTAGTCGATCAGCACCGAGGCTCTCTAGAGTGTCTATCTAGGCCAGAACAGGTGACCTTCCGCATCGAAATTCCTTGCCGGATCCTTATGGCCCAAGCGGAGCGTCATTAAGAGGCGGCTTTGAATATATCGCTGGTCAGATTACTTACTGTACCCAGAGCCGCTGGCGTCGTTGGCGCAGCAGTAATCTGACTCGCAGCCTTGTCCTAATCGTCCCTTTGGCTGCTATAGCTGAGTTTTAAGCAGACAGGAGCAAAGCTACCGGTTTGGCAGGGGTCATTGCTATCACGCGGTGCTAGATTCAGCCAGCGGTAGCCACAGTACAAAGGCTGTTCCGGTTGTCTTAAGACTGCTGTAAGCGTTAAGGGTATGTAGACGGTGCAAGGGGATGTAAGGGCAGGTATCGGCGGGGCTGTAGGCTTCTAGTTTGCCGGCCATTTGATTAACCAGATCTTGGGCGATCGCAAGTCCGAGCCCCGTACCCGGAATATTGCCTTTGGCCTGCACGCCTCGATAGTGACGCTCAAAGATTCGATTTAAGTCCTGGGGCGGAATGCCAGGTCCACCGTTGGCAATCAGCACGCCGCTGAACTGGGAGGGTCGCGATAACTCTGAATTTGGCGTTTCCGATGAATGCGGCGCTTCTAACGATCTGGAGAAGCCGCTCCGCACGTATAGCCAGCTTCCGGCGGGGGCGTATTTAACTGCGTTGTCGAGCAGGTTGCTAAGCGCCTCTTCGAGCGCGCGGGGAATGGCCATTACAGACTGGCCAGACTGGGGTAAATCAATCTTCACCTCAATGGGTTTGGCCTGGGCGATCGCTTGGGTCGAGTCTAATAACGGCAGCAAGATATCTGCCCAAGAACAAATCTTACGAAGGTCACTGCGGCCAAAATTGTCTGTGGGAGACAGTGCGCGAGCATCTATCGGCGGAGATGGCGGAGTCGCTGTAGAATTTGGCCCGTCGCCGCTGTCGTCACCCACAGCTGCGGGTTCAAACACGTCATAGTCTTCCTGGGCAGCGGGCAGTACTTTAATGCCGCTGCCTGCTGCCCATTTCCTCTGGGGCGCTCCACCATCGGCGTCCCTATCGGCTGAGGCTGATTGCTGCTCACTGCTGCGGGCAGCGGGCAATCCGGTAGGATGAGTTTGCCAGTAGCTGTCTCCCGCCGCTAGGG
>JBCDFX010000148.1:0-9209 GCA_039177155.1 Cyanobacteria bacterium P01_H01_bin.119 | reverse complement strand
GCCGCCCGTAAAAAGCAAATGCGCCAGTATTCTAAGGGCATGCTGCAGCGGGTGGGCATGGCTCAGGCGTTAATTAACAACCCAGAAATCGTGTTTTTAGACGAGCCGATGTCCGGTCTCGACCCGGTGGGGCGCTACCAGGTGCGAGAAATTATTTTGTCCCTCAAAGCTCAGGGCAAGACCATCTTTTTTAATAGTCACATCTTGTCTGATGTGGAGATGATTTGCGATCGCGTTGCCTTACTTGACCAGGGAGAATTGATTGCCAATGGCACCCTGGTTGAACTTTTGGGCAATCCTAACCAATATTTTGTGCGGGGGCGCGGCGGCAGTTTAGACGTCTTGAAAAAATGGCTCAGCGACCTAGAATTTCAGGGGGGCTACTGGCAAGGCTATCTAAAGGGCGATCCCTACGATTTCATCTCCAGTGTACGGCTGATGGGTGCCAAAATTGTAACGCTGCAGTTGGCCCGTCCCTCACTAGAAGAGTTTTTTATGGCCCAAATTCGCCAGCGTCGAGCGGCAGAAGATGCCATTCGCAAAAATGCGTAGCCGGCAGGATAGGGATGAATCTACGTAGATTTGCGGTGACGCTGTGACAGTCGTCACACAAAACGTCGATTTGTCTCAGCTCAAACCGCCAAAAACATCACATCTACGTAAAATCTCGGTCACCCCGCCAATCGGCCAAGTCGCTGATGATGAATTTAACAGGGAACGACACCTGTTGAAATCATAAAACGCCTTCCTGAAAATCGTAGTCTCGATAAATCGTACGTATAGCTTTGGTATCTTACAGAATAGGCAAAGGCAGAATGACAGAATGCAATGCTGGCTGTTCCTGCCTTTAGTCATTGATTGATCCGAGATACCTAAATACTCTGCCAATGCAATATCGACGGTTTGGCCGTACAGAACTGAAAATGCCCGTGTTCTCCTGTGGGGGCATGCGCTACCAGCACTCTTGGAAAGATGTCCCGCGCTGGCAGATTCCGGCCAAAAATCAGGAAAATCTCAACGCCACCATTCGCCGCGCCCTAGATGTAGGCATTAACCATATTGAAACGGCGCGGGGCTATGGCACCTCGGAAGTGCAGTTGGGGCGCATCCTGCCAACCTTTCCTCGGGATCAGCTAATTGTGCAAACTAAGGTTTCACCCAATCCTGATCCCCAGGAGTTTCGCAAAACCTTAGAGCAGTCCCTAAGCAATCTTAAGCTCGACTATATTGATTTACTTGGCATTCACGGCATTAACACACCGGAAACTCTGGACTATGCCATCGGATCGGCCACTGGATCAGGAGGATGTTTAGCCGTCGCTCAGGAATTTCAGCGCCAGGGGCGCATTCGGCATATTGGTTTTTCCACCCACGGGCCTACTTGGGTGATTCAAGAGGCGATCGCCACCAATCAGTTCGACTATGTCAATCTGCACTGGTACTACATTAACCAGGACAACTGGCCTGCCGTGGCCGACGCCGCCCGCCACGATATGGGCGTTTTTATTATCAGCCCATCAGATAAGGGAGGGCATCTCTACAGCCCGCCGCAGAAGCTGGTGGACCTGTGCGCTCCCCTCAGCCCCATCGTGTTTAACGACTTGTTCTGCCTCAGCCATACAGAAGTGCATACGCTGAGCCTGGGTGCAGCGCGGCCTAGCGACTTTGAAGAACATCTTAAAGCGCTGCCGTTGTTAGATCAGGCCCAGGAGACTTTGCAGCCCATTTTGCAGCGGCTTGAAAAAGCAGCGATCGCCCGCCTCGGCACCGACTGGCTTAGAACCTGGAAGGTCGGCCTGCCTACTGCAGATCAAACCCCCGGCAATATCAATATTCCCGTCATCCTCTGGCTGTACAACCTGCTAGAAGCCTTTGAGATGGAGGAGTACGTTCAGGCCCGCTACAGTATGCTGGGCAACGGGGGTCACTGGTTTCCTGGCCAAAAGGCCAGTCAGGTTACCCAGTTTGATTTAAGCGATTGTTTATCCCAAAGTCCCCACGCCGATAAAATTCCCCAACTGCTCGCCGACATCGATCAGCGCATCGGCGGTAAAGAAGCAAAGCGTCTATCGAGCGCTTAGGCCGCGACTTGATGCTGAACTAGGGAATCCCCGTTTGACATCTTACTAAGGCAAACGAGGATTCCTAAGTCTATTTATGGCTGGTCAATTCGTATCTACGCCTGGACCATGGCTGGACTAGCCACGCTGGAGAGGATGCCCTCAGTCGTTGCCATATGCAGCATCAGGTCTACCACTCGGTTGGAGTAGCCCCACTCGTTGTCATACCAAGCCACGACCTTAAAGAAGTTTGGATTGAGCTCAATGCCAGCCCCCGCATCAAAAATGCTGGAGTGAGCATCGCCCTGAAAATCGCTAGAAACCACTGGCTCATCTGTATAGCCCAAAATTCCGGCTAGGGAAGTTTCCGAAGCCTGCTTCATTGCATCACAGATGGCCTCATAGCTGGCTGCTTTCTCGGTTTTGAAGGTCAAGTCCACCACAGAAACGTCGGGAGTGGGCACCCGAAAGGCCATGCCTGTCAGCTTGCCGTTGAGTTCGGGCAGCACTAGAGTGACCGCTTTGGCTGCACCTGTGGAGGCCGGAATAATGTTTTGACCTGCGCCGCGACCGCCTCGCATATCTTTTTTGCTGGGGCCGTCTACGGTAGGCTGAGTCGCTGTGGAGGCGTGAACAGTGGTCATCAGTCCTTCAGCCAGACCAAAGGCGTCGTTAATGACTTTGGCAACAGGGGCCAGGCAGTTGGTGGTGCAGCTTGCATTGGAGACAATTGTGTCTGTTTCAGGATTAAATCCCTGATGGTTAACCCCCATCAGATAGGTAGGAATTCTGTTTGGATCTTTGGTGGGTGCAGAGAGGATTACTCGCTTAGCCCCGGCGGTGAGGTGGTTTGCAGCACCGTCATACTTGGTAAATAGGCCCGTAGACTCGATCACGTAATCTGCGCCGTATTCGCCCCAGGGCAGTTCTGCCGGGTTGCGAATGGACATACAGGGCACAAAAATACCGTCTACCACGATGCCGTCTTCTCGGGCTTCAACGCTGCCGGGAAAGCGCCCGTGGGTGGAGTCGTACTTGAGTAGATAGGCCAAATTTGCAGGCGGCACCAAGTCGTTAATGCCAACAAATTGAATATTGGGGTGCTTGATGGCCGCTCTAAACACGAGCCGTCCAATGCGCCCAAATCCGTTAATACCAACTTTGAGAGTAGCCATAGATGGAGCTTTCCTTATAGCGCGTCTCTTTTATTTAGAGGGAAACCTTTGGCGATCGCGGGGATCTATGGTTTTCTTTCAGACTTTGTGTTGACAAAGATTAACCGCTCAATTAACTGTCACAGCAGTTTGGCTATCCCCCATTTGCCATTGACTACACTTAAGTTGTCAATGAGAAAACCTCATTTTGACCTCCGAATAATTTTCAATGTGGGAGCTGAAAAAATGAAACGCTTCAAAACTTGGTTACTTGCCCCCGCCACTGTAACTGCACTTTTGCTGTCCACTGGTACGGCTTTAAGCCAGAGCCAAGTGGTCACCCCGATTGCCGGTACCGTCGAACTGGAAGGACTCTCTGGCGGTGGTGAGTTGCGCATGGGTTGCGCCAACGCCGCTGCGCCAGCCGGTCAAATTCGCGTCACTGAGTCTTATGCCTCTCTGGACATTGTTGTTGAAGCCAAAGATGGCAGCGGCAACCGCGTTAACACCAGCACGATGACTCTGATGATCGATGGCCCTGGCTTTAGTGAGTGTCTACGCACGGATTCTGGCCTGATTGAAGCGCCTGGTCTGCTCGATCGAGGTGTTTACAACATCTACGTGGGCGACAGCGGCGGCAATCGCCAGAACTATGAGCTGACCATTAGTCAGAATTAGGAGCTGCCCTAACCGGGCTGGCGGTTTCGATGGCCCTAGTTTTCGCTGTCATTAACGGCGATCGCTGGGGCCAACCCGGTTAGAAAATCAACTTGAATATAGCTGCCTGTGTGGGTTGTGGTGAGGCTAAAGCTGTGAACGCCACCCAAAAACTGCTTAACCTGATTCGTTTCTTCACTCTCAGGAATAAACGACCCCAGTGCCTGATACACCATCGATAGGGTTGAGCCAAAGTTGATGTAGAGATAGCCCTGGTTCGATGTCGGCAAACTTTCTGTGGCTTGCTGAAAGGTGTAGTGGTCTAAGAGAGATTGACTTATAGCCGGATTGAGAAATTGGTTAAAGGTGCCGCCTCCGGAGGTGAGCAGCAGGATATCTTCGCTTACCCAGCTATGGCCAAACAGCTCGTTGGTTATGTTTTGCTGACCGAAGCTGTCAACCACGTTCCATGCGGTTGCGGGGACCCCATGGACTAACTGATCCTCCACCAGGATGTCAAATCTGGAGACAAACTCACCCAGCGCATCTAGGGTGTTGTCGGCGCGATCGCGATCGCTGGTCTGAATCATGGCCCCTATTCCCAGCTCCAGAGAAGGGAGAAACTCGGGAATCAGTCCCTCACGGGTGGGAAACAGAAAAAACGCATAGTTGCCGTCCATCCAGCCAAAAATATCGTCGTCTAAATCTAGCCCCGTTGCGGCACTTACAGCGCTGCGGGCAATCTCTAGAGCGCCTCGGGTTTGCTCAAAGCTACCGAGGGTGGTCGCAATAATCTGCCATAGCCCGGCCAAATCCTGATTATTAACCATAAAGTAAGTTGGCGCAGGCATTAGGGAAAATAGCTCACTGCCTTCAACCGGGTCAGGCACGCGAACCAGGGCAAACAGCGGATCGTCTAAGAAAACTCGACTTTGAATGCGAATGCCCTCCGGCTGCGTTTTGATAAAGCTTTCAAAGTAGCTTTCAACCTCTGTTAGGCCCTCTAAATCGGCCTCGGAGAGATCGATATCCGGTAGGGGAAACGGAAACGGAAACGGAAAATCATCGCTGAGAATCTCTTGAAAAGAGTAGCGGTTGACTTCGCTGATATTGCCGTAAATCCGAACCAGCGCGTCTTCGTAGGCCAAGCTATTGTAGGTTCGCCCAAAGGCGCGGGTCTCTGCCAAGACGGGGAGCCCGGCTTTCTCACCGTTGATCTGGGCATCAATCAGCTGGCGCATGGCTTTGATATCGGTGCCCAGCACTAAGTGCTGATTGATCACTGCGATCGCCAATCCTGGCTCCACGACGTAAGTTTGCGGCAGCTCCGGCTCAAACTCGATATCTGCACTGTCGTCATCGTCCAAGATGGCTTTAGTCTCTGCTTCGGTCAGCCCTGTTTCTGGCGCTTCTGGCTCACCGGAGTTTCTAGACTGAGTGCGGGCGGGGTATCCTGTCACTCCGTCCGACTCATCGAACTCAAAGTCCTCCTCCTCATTTGAAATCGTCTCTTCGATCGCTTCCCAGTACAAGACGGGTATCTCTTGATACGTCTCCCGTTGGGGTGGTTCAGCCCGGGTGCCTGCTAAGCGATCGATAAATCCCTCAAAGCGATCGCGGCTGGCAATAGGCGCCAGCATAATCGACTGCTGATCGAAAGTGCGGCGGTTGGCCAAATCTCCTGCCGGCAGCGGCAAAATAGCTAACGTAACCGTATCGCCTAGCCAGGGCGCAATCTCTTGCTGATAGTCAAACGGTTCGGCCCCAGTGGTGGAGGGTGGAGCGGTGGCAGTAAGAAAAGGAATCGTCTCAAAGGTGAGCGACTCGCCAGAAACCTCCTGCACCAGTTGAAATAAGCGAAACTGAGTCAGGGTCTCCCAGCGAAACGCTTGGGTGTTTATCAAAATGGTCACTGCCGTATTCTGGGGCAGTAGGGCAGCGGCAGGCAGAGGAGATCTTGGTTCAGGTTCAGTTGCCCCAGCGGGAAAAGCAGCAGCCAACAGAGCAGGAACAGCCAGCACAGCGGGCAAAACAGAACGCAGAACTTGTTTCATAGCATTTGTTGCATTTATACAGGGTCGCAGTTGACCTAATCAACGCACTTAGAATAGAAGGGTGCCTTTTCATAAAGTGTTCTACCCTGTATTGCCTCGCTTTTCCAAAGATAAAGCATCACTATCGTCATTCTTAAGGTGTCTACAGCAGCCGAACAGACGATGTAATCTACGGCTGTCCATTGCTGGATACCCTAACGTTGAACGTCGGAGTTTCGACTAAATGAAAGGTCGCAGAAGCCAGGGCGACCTGCCCGTTGGTAGACTCTAGCGCATTCAGAATATTAGTAAAAAGCTGATCTTTCTTGAGCCGTCGGAGCTTATAGTCCACCACATAGCGCACCGTAAACTCCATCCAGTTGTCGTTAGCGATCAGCGTTACCATCGGTTCAACCGGGGCATCTTCAATTAGATATTTATCCACCATGCGTTCCCAGGTGGCCCTGGCTTCGGGAATGTACTCACCAATCACATCGTTTGCCGCTTGCTGTAGCAGTTGTCGAGCTAGAGTATGGTCGCTGCCATATTTGACTGGAATGGTGATTTCGTCCCAAAGGAACGGAAAATCAGCCGAGTAATTAAAAACAGGTTCTTTGAATACAAAGCTGTTGGCAATGCGGACAATGCGCCCATTGTAGAGATCGGCTTTGACCCAATCGCCGCACTCCATCACAGTAGTCCGGAGAATGATGATATCGATAACATCTCCTCTGATGCCGCCCAATTGTACCCGGTGCCCCGGTTTATAAAATTGCCCCAGCGAAATGGCCACCCAACCAGCAAAACTGGCGATCACCTCCTGTAGCGCAAAGGCGACACCTGCCCCCACGACGCCAAAGGTGACTGAGAGCTGCCCCAAGCGGTTGTTGAATACCGCGATCGCAAATAGCGCCATCAAGAGATAGCCGCCAAAGGCAATCAGTTTACGCGCTCGATAGCGAGTATCCGAATCCTTAATATTTCGGGGCAAGGTGCGCTTTAAGATACGCACCAAAAGGGCGATAACTAAAACCCCGATGAGTACGACCAAAAACTGGAGCGTGGCGGGATGCGTCAGCCACTGTTCTAAGCGGCTAAAGCTGTCGGTCGTAGATTGAGAAACAGTATCACTCATGAACGTGGATATTAGTAACCAAGGCGCGGTTAAAAGTTGAGGTAAGGAGCTTAAGATGTCCCTGTCTCATCGTGAGCTGCGCTGCCGTTGCTCAATGAAGAAACCCGAAACCCTGGGGCCGTGTAACCTTTGGGAAAATACTGCTCAGGAACCGCAAGCTGATGTCCATCGCGCACAGCAGCGTAGTGGGGCGAGAGAATTTCGATGCTAGACTCATTAAGCGCATCTTGCACGTTTTGATGAAGTCCGGAATAGGTACGGGGGATACGGGCGGGCTTATCAGTATAGGCATTTAGCTCATAGCTGACGTAGAAGTCATCCAGGCTAGTTTGCAGCACAAAGGGAGCCGGTTCTGTCAGCACATCTTCGGTGCGATGGGCGGCTTCTATTAAGGCTTTGTGAACTTTTGGCCAGGGGACATCATAGCCGAGGGTAATGGTGGTGTGCAGCACCAAGGGGGGCGTATTTTCGTAGCGGATGGAGCCGCTGTAGTTGACGATATGGCTGCCCAGCACCATGGCGTTAGGAATAGTCACGACCACATTTTTCGGCGTATTAACCCGGGTAACAAGCAGGGTTTTTTCCACCACATCGCCGACGGTTTCGCTAATTTTGACGCGATCGCCGACCACAAAAGCCCGGCTATACGTCAGGATAATGCCGGCGACAAAGTTGGCCACGGCCCCGCTAGAGCCCAAAGAAAAGAGAATGCCCAAAAATACCGAAATGCCTTGAAAGGCGGGCGTGTCCGAGCCGGGCAGGTAAGGGAAAGCGATGGTAGCGGCAAAGGCGATGATGGCAAAGCGAATAATGTTGTAAGTGGGCCTGGCCCATTCGGGGTAGAAGCCAGGAATGGTGATGCTGCCTCGGCGAACTTCAGCAAAGGTGAACTTAATCAGCCGCAGGGTGTAGGTCGTGAAGACAATAATGAAAAAGATGAAAAACAGGTTAGGCAAATAGCCCACCAAGTTCTGCCCGAGGGTGAGGGCGGCTCTGCGAAAGTAGTCAAAAATTTCCAGCGACAGTCGCTTCGTCCAAGGGAAAAAGCTCAAGACCAGATTGGCGTAGATCAGCAGTAGGGCTAAGAATAGCCCAAACCGGGAGATTCTCAGCAGCTCAATCAAGGAATCTGCGACCCGATCCGCCGGAATGATTTCGGTGCCAAACAGTTGCAGGCCGCGAATGCGATCGCCTTGCCACGCTTTTAACTGACGTCCGCAAAAGACCACTAGCCGATTTGAGCCGATGAAACTAGCGATTAGCACGATCGTCAGAATTAAGGTGTAAACGGCTCCGAGTAAAATGCTTTGCAATCTGTAGGAGCGCCGATAGTCGGCAACGGCGGCTTGAATAATCGGTAGATATTCTTGGGCTAACGCTCGCTCCGATTGGCCCGCCGCTTCAGCATCGTCGGCAGTAAGGGTCATCAGCACCTCATTCTCTGCCGAGATATCAATCGTCTCGGTCAGATCATTAGTAACGATCTTTAGGCTGTTAGGACTGGTCTCAACATCTTTAGCAAAGGTTTCGATCCGCTCTGCGATCGCATTGGCTCGGAAATTAGGAGAGAACGACCCGACCCGAGCTTCGATGTAAAACAGGGTTTGATCTTGCAGAATAACTGGCGACCCTTGAGGTGATTGCCCTGTCTTGGTCTCTTGGGCATAGCTCAAGCCCGATGCTGCGATCGCAAGACAAACCATCAAAGCTGCAAGACCAACTAGTAATCTTCTCAGACGGCTACAGCTTTGGTCAGATGGCTCACCGCACCAGGTATCGCTCGAGTGGTTGATGTAACAACAGTCTGATTGGCAACCCGTCCGAACCCCTCGGCGGATTAACCTATCAAAAAACAGCGTTTTTAGCATTTCACAGAAAAGCCTTAGCAGGATAAGCGAAGCGCAACCCTATCTAGCCAGTATACTCGTATACCTCTGGGCGCAATTATGCATTAAACGCCATTTGCCAAAACTCGTTCTCTAGTTCGGCAACTTTGACAAATATGGCCTCCGCCTTGGCCCAGTCAGATTCAGGCAGGGCCTCTAGCGCTGCATCGGCCTGCTGTTCCAGCAGCTTGACGTATGCGGTAAAGCCTGGATTGCCCCAGCGATTGGCAAACTCATCGTAGGGTTCAACCATCGGGCCAGGCAGTTGCCAACCCTGGTTGTAG
>JBCDFX010000147.1:0-9245 GCA_039177155.1 Cyanobacteria bacterium P01_H01_bin.119 | reverse complement strand
GCCGCCTTACCCAGGCTCAAAATCTGGGGCTGCGGGGAGATGAGGCCATTCTCTGGGCCAGAACCCGAGCCTTTCTTAACCCCAACACTCAGCAGTGGAACGCGCCTGGACTGGGCAATAATATTGAACAAATCACCCGCGATCAGTCTCGGCGACAGCAGGCGATTCAAAAGGCGATCGCTACAGCCCAGTTTTCTGATAACACCGTTATCTTGTCTGTCCCGAATCAGGCTGAGCATACCCAGGCTTCAAAGGCGATCGCAGCGCCTAGCGCTCCAGAGGTGGAAGCTGATATCCAGGCCGATTTAGTAGATGATATGCTCTCCCTAGATTTATGACGCTTCTGATCGCGTACTTAGGTCATTTTTTTAGCTGACAAGATAGATGTCGCTGCTTGAGATTGACGGTATCTTTTGTGAGGCAGTTATTTCCATATTCACCATGCAGCGATTAACCGATCAGGCCGCCCTGGTTACGGGCAGTAGTTCTGGCATTGGCTCAGCAGTAGCCGTTGCCCTAGCCGCGGAAGGGGCCAAAGTGGTTGTTAACTACAGGAGCGGTGTAGAAGAAGCCGAAGCCGTGGTTAATGAAATCAAGGAAAAAGGCGGAGAGGCGATCGCGATTCAATGCGACGTCAGCCAGGAAGATCAGGTGCAGTCCATGTTTGCCCAAATGTATAAGGCTTACGGCACCATCGATATTTTGGTCAATAACGCCGGGCTACAGCAGGATGCCCCCTTTGTTGAGATGACCCTAAAGCAGTGGAATACCGTTATTAATGTCAACTTGACTGGGCAGTTTCTCTGCGCCCGAGAGGCGGTAAAAGAATTCTTGCGGCGGGGCATTGTGCCAGAGCGATCCCGTGCGGCGGGCAAAATTATCTGCATGAGTTCGGTTCACGAAGTGATTCCCTGGGCGGGCCACTGCAACTACGCGGCCTCCAAGGGAGGCGTGATGCTGATGATGCAAAGTATGGCCCAGGAGCTGGCTCACCACAAAATTCGCATTAACAGCATTGCCCCTGGCGCCATCAAAACCCCGATTAATCAATCAGAGTGGGACACGCCAGAGGCCGAAGCCAAACTGCTTAAGCTAATTCCCTACAAGCGGGTGGGTGAACCAGAAGATATTGGCAAAGCCGCAGTCTGGCTAGCCTCGGACGAGTCCGACTATGTCCACGGCACCTCTATATTTGTCGATGGCGGCATGACCCTGTATCCTGGATTTTCCACTGGAGAAGGTTAGCGCTGTGGAATGGTCGCCGCCAGTCCCCATAAGGCTGTCATAGCAATCCACTGAAAGGTTCGGACGGATTGCGAGTCAGATTGCTTTTATGCCAAGCACTCTAGTGATACCAGGTGCGGTGAGCAATCTGACCAAAGCTATAGCTTGTCATTAGCAAGCTGGCTCACGCCATAGAGCTTAGCTTTGCAATGAAGCGTTCTACTCACAGTGGAACATTACAGTTTGCAGTCTTAGTAAATTTGCAAATTGGAATACAATTTTGTTTATCTTATCGAGCGTATCAGCGGATGCCTGAAACTTCTTCTCAGAATCTAATCTTAGCGCCTGAAAAATGGTGGGACGGCGGTGTAATTTATCAAATTTATCCCTTTACCTTTGCCGACGGGAATGGAGATGGAACAGGAGATTTGCAGGGCATTATTAGTCGCTTGGACTATCTCAATGACGGCAATCCGGAGAGCCAAACCTCTCTGGGAGTTGATGCAATCTGGCTATCGCCGATTAACCAATCGCCCATGGTAGATAACGGCTACGATATTAGCGACTACCGCGATATTTGCCCCATGTTTGGCAGTATGGCCGACTTTGAAGAGCTGCTAAGGGCTGCCCACGATCGCGGGATTAAAGTCGTTTTAGACTTAGTGGTGAATCATACCTCCAATCAACATCCCTGGTTT
Source organism: Cyanobacteria bacterium P01_H01_bin.119 (assembly GCA_039177155.1). Lineage (GTDB taxonomy): Bacteria > Cyanobacteriota > Cyanobacteriia > Phormidesmidales > Phormidesmidaceae > JBCBZT01. The sequence continues at coordinate 7,323 of JBCDFX010000147.1, read as the reverse complement.
ATTGAATCCTGCGCGAGCCGGGGAAATCCTAAAGCCGACTGGTATCTGTGGCAAGAGCCTTTAGAGGGGAGAGATCTTCCCAATAATTGGCTTTCCTATTTTGGTGGAACCGGCTGGACATACTGTTCAAAACGCGATCAATATTATTTCCATACCTTTCATCAAAATCAGCCCGATCTTAACTGGCAAAACCCCGAGGTTCGCTCAGAAATTTACGATATCGTTCGATTTTGGCTGGATAAAGGGGTTGACGGATTTCGATTAGATGCCTCTAGCGCCTACAGCAAAGACGCCTACTTTCGGGATAACCCAATGAAGTATGGCGCGTCAGATCACAATGCTTACAATAACTATCACCATCTCTACGAGAAAAATCTACCGGAGAATCATCAAATCATCAGAGAACTTCGCGCCATTTTGGACGAATATGGCGATCGCGTTTTAATCGGCGAAACCTTTATCGACAATCGCCTCTACGATTCTGTTGTGTTCTACGGTGCTAACAATGATGAGCTGCATCTGCCGCTGACCTTTGAGTTTCCTTTTAGCCCTTGGTATCCTGGCTATTTACAGCGAGAGATCGAAAAGAAAGAAAAAACCACCCCCGCCGGGGTCTTCCCCAGCTATTTTCTGGACAATCATGATATTCCTCGCCATCTCTCCCGCTGGGTAGAGTGCAGCCTATGCGTAGATTCTGATGCGATCGCTAAAGCTGCCGCGACCCTTTTGCTTACCGTGCGCGGCACCCCTATCCTTTACTACGGTCAAGAACTGGGCATGGTAGATAACACCGATATTTCCCAGGACAGACTGCAGGACAAGGCAATCATGCCCAACGAAGAGGGGGAAACGCCGCCGCCTCGAGACGGTGCCCGCACCCCTATGCAGTGGGACAGCTCGGCCCACGCTGGATTTAGTTTTGGTAAAGATGTGGAACCCTGGCTGCCCGTTCACGCCAATTATCCTGAAGTCAACGTAGAAGCGGAGCTAGGCCAGCCCGACTCTGTCTTAAATTTTTACCGGCAGCTGATTCGCATCCGCAAACAAAGCAGAGCGCTTTTACTGGGCCAGTGGCGCACGCTGATTGACTATCCCCATGAGCACTTGGCCTACCTGCGCTACACCGATGACGAAATGGTGCTGGTGGCGATTAGCTTTGCCTACGAACAACCCTTTAGCCTAGATGGACAGGTGGATCGAGAAAGTTGGACGGTGCTGCTCTCTACCCACTACGCAGCGGATAAAGTAATCGACTTAGCTGACACCCTACAGTCATTTGAGGTATCTATTTTGCAAAAGCTCTGACCCTGCTTTATGTCTGAGTACATTACACATATGGCAGTTAATGATGACTGCCGCAATCTAGCCCTCTATGCCGACACGACCCTGCCGGAAATCAAGATTAGCCTGCAAGAACATCTGCGGGCTAGCCAACTTGGTGCTGTAACCAGCAAGGGCGATAGACACACTATTGATTTGCTAGTGGAGAGCAAAAAGGATTGGCCCAGCCGCACGGCAAAGCGCATGCTGGCTTTCTTTTTTGGATGGCGCTCCCATATTGCAGCGGATCGACAACTCAAAACCCTGTTTCGGCTGCTGGAGCCTGAAGTTTATCTTACTGAAGAAGTCGATGGCCCCACCAGCATCAGTATTTATCACGATCTCTTCGTTCTTCGTGAACTGTACAGCAGCGAAGCTATCAATCCCTTTGTAGACAATATGCTGGCGGCGAATCACTCAAGCCGCAATATTCAGCAACTTTTTGTGGGACTCTGGCAAAATTCACTGCTGAGGCTTCACGCATTTACCGCTCAAGACTCCCAGCCCGAGTCTTGGTTCGAGCAATTTTTAAGCGATCGCCAAAAATTTTATGTTGATGTAGAGCGCTATGTCGAGGCTTTCAACAATCTCGATAACAGCAAGATGAAATATGTTGTTCAGACCCACCGATTTTACAATCCGCAAGATCCATTGATTCGGCTTACCCGCTCCCTTCGTCAGGGCCAACCCGATCGCTCCATCGATTTGGAAACCGCCCTGCAAGGCGCTAAAGAGCAGAGCCACTACGCCCGTGCGCTGCGGCGAAACTGGCTATATTTGCAGGCAACCTCTGAATTTTGGACCGGAAAGATTGACACCGCAGCGCTGCAGGAGCGCTTTGAAGTTGATGATCCGCACGCGGATCCGGAAGTTTTTGAGGTACTCGAAGATCCAGAGCGGCGAGAAGAGTTGGTGGAGCTATGGCATGAGCAAGGAGGCCAAGAGCTATGACCGTCAATCGACGCGCCTTTCTCACAATAGCGGCCTTAGGCTCAGTGGCCACATTTGCTACAGCCTCCTGTGGTTCTTCAACTCAGGGCGTCTGGCCGGCACTGGAATTTGTCCCTGAGCTAAGTGGAGAACTCACCCGGTTGGCCCTGATTGCTGATGCATCGGCCCTGGCCCTGCAAACGCAAACCCTGCCGGACATTATGCGACGCGCCCTACTCGGAACCCCTGGGCTGACCAGTATTTTGGGCATGGGCGTTTTATTTCCAAGCGGTGCTTCTGTGATTTCTTTCTTAGGCGAGGCACGGCGCGGCTGGTTAAGCCGCGGCAATCCCAATGACGAGCATCGAGTTGCGGTGGCAACGGGTTACCTGATGCATCGCGCGGCAGAGCAACGCCTGGGAGCCGGACTGGTAGCGGCCGGCATTAAAGCAGCTGAGGTCGATGCCGCTAAGCTCCAGCAAGATGCGGAAGTTATTCGTAGCTTTATGTCTGAGGTTCCGCCCACTGAGGCAGAAGCAAAGGCGCTTTTGTCTGTTTTAGATCAGCGGCTGCGAATTCAAATTCATACGCTAAAGCCAGATGGCACCGATGAAAAAACCTGGGTCAGAAAGCTTTTGGAGTGGGATGCCGCTCAAGAGGATTTATTCGAGCGGCTGGCGGCTGCGATCGCGGAGCCTGATACCGAAGACTACGCCCGCTATGTGGAAGCCCCTAAGTTTTTTGATCGCAACAGTCGCCTTGTGCAAGCAGTACGCGGACAAAACGCGACCCAATCATCGATTGAGCAGGCTTCGAGCGATAGCCTATATGACCTTGGCTTAACAGACTGTGCGCGAGTCGTAGCCCTCGTGTGTGAGTTTCTTGACGGTTCAATCAGCGGAAAAGATCTGGTTCAAGCTCTCGATCAAACCTAAGGTAGAACGGCTCGCGATCGCGATTTTTGTACGGCCTCTTATGGGTCTAAAACACGATGGGGTTGTGTGGCAGCTTGCATTAAGCTGAGATCAGAGGACCTGGTTAACGCTAGCACCCGTTATGCAAATTTATTTAGACCACAGCGCTACAACGCCTACTCGCCCTGATGCGATCGCGCTAATGCAGCAGGCAATGGCCCATCAGTGGGGCAATCCATCGAGCCTGCACCAGTGGGGCAGCCGAGCTGCAACCCTAGTTGAGCAATCGCGGCTGCAGGTGGCCGGGCTTATCAACGCAGCGATAGATGCCATTGTGTTTACTGCTGGGGGAACCGAAGCCGACAATCTGGCCATTATGGGGGTGGCGCGCCGGTATTCTACGCCTCAGCACGTGATTATTTCAGCTGTGGAGCACTCGGCTATTGCTGAACCGGTTCGACTGTTGGAGTCCTGGGGTTGGCAGGTCAGTCGTCTTCCCGTCGATTCCCAGGGACGTATTGCGCCCGCTGATTTAGCTGCGGCTCTACGGGCCAACACCGTTTTGGTGTCGATTATCTACGGGCAGAGCGAGGTTGGCACGCTCCAGCCGATTGCGGAACTGGGCCAAATCGCCCGCAACCACGGCGCAGTCTTCCATACCGATGCGGTGCAGGTGGCCGGACGACTGCCCATTGACGTGCAGACACTGCCCGTCGATTTGCTGAGCCTCTCTAGCCATAAACTCTACGGTCCCCCAGGCGCTGGCGCGCTCTATGTACGGCCCGGCGTGGCGCTGGTGCCGCTGCTGGGGGGCGGCGCTCAGGAGTTTAATATGCGCTCAGGCACCCAGGCGGTGCCCAATATCGCGGGCTTTGGGCTAGCTGCAGAGCTAGCCGCAGCGGAACTGGATGCAGAGACACCCCGGCTGATTCATCTGCGCGATCGCCTGTTTGAGCAGCTTGCCGATTTTCCCGGACTGGTTCCCACGGGAGATCGCCGCCACCGCCTGCCCCATCACGCCAGCTTTTGCCTAACCCAGGGAGACGGCGATCGCATCAGCGGCAAAACCCTGGTGCGACAGATGAACCTAGCCGGAATCGCCATTAGCGCTGGTTCGGCCTGTCATAGCGGTAAGCTTAGCCCCAGTCCAATTTTGAAAGCAATGGGTTTTAGCGATCGCCAGTCCAAATGCGGTATTCGGCTCACCCTAGGCAAGTCCACCACCTTGGCGGATATTGACTGGACTGCAATGGCTTTGAAACAAATTGTGAGTCGGGCATTACCAGCTCCGGCCTCCGTCGTATAATCCAAGTCCCTATTGTTGTTGACCTGTTCTGTCACCATGGCCCCTTTGCCCAACAGCTTAGAAGATGCCGTCGAGCAGGCCAAAGGGGCGACACAAGCGGCGCTTCAGAATGGCCTGAGCCGAATTACCGTTGAGCTGGCCTTTCCTGAACTTAAGGTTATGCCCTTAGTCCAGCAGTTCTACCCAATACTGGAGGAGATGGGGCTTCAGTTTAAGCTGTATTTCCCTGATGCAGGCGCGGCTGCCCTGGCTAAACGAGATTGGCAAAATCCGCCGTTTACCATTCGCGGCCTGGGCGAATTCAAAGGCCAGATCGAAGCTGATGATGAAGCTTTTTTGGTGATTGAGCCCTCTGCCGTAGAGGTCGAAGCCGTAGAAGCGCTGGTGCAAGAGGCGACAGGTCGGCCCGTTATTCTGTTCAATCCAAAGTTAGAAGATATCGCCACCATCGGCATTGGGTATGCCGGTCGTCAACTGCGCGATCGCTTTTTGAGCACGTTAGAGACCTGCTACTATCTGCGTCCCCTCGAAAACGCCGCTATCAGCCGATGCTACCCCGAACCTTGGCAGGTGTGGCGCGAGCAGCCAGACGGCACTTATACCCTACTGGCTGAGACTCCCCAGCGCCCCGCTGGAGAAGCTCTCGATCAAATTTTGTACGATCAAGAAACTGGTGAAGCTGACGGGCCTGCCCCCAAACCCCAAAAGAATTTTTTGGCCGAGCTACAGAAATTTATTCGGGCCTTGACTCAGTAAACAGTTTTCCACAGCGAGGCTTGCACTCATCGAGCCCTACTCCAGGGCACTAACCAATCATAAGGTTTTGTTAATCTTCGCATAATCCGAGCCTTGTCCTCTAGAACCATTGCTATATAAGGCGTTCAGCATAGCAGTGATCTATATCACAGCGGCTTTTTATATTATTTTTTGTTTTATTCCCGGGGCTTGTGCCTTGTGGAAAACGCTGTGGAAAAGTTGACTGGCTGCAATGATTGTTGTGTCAGCGTGTGCAAAAGCTTCAATTTCTATGACAACCTAAGCGCAAATTGCAGTTCTTCTAAAAGGCTTGGTATAACACTAAAACAGGACTGCTTGGACATAGCAAGGGAGATTTGTGGTTCACAGTTTTTTGATTGAACCCGGACGCTGGACATTACACGGTAACTGGCTAGAGCGGGATGCCATGCCCTTGGCCGTCAAAGGCAAAACCTTAATCGTTTGGAAAAGCGACAACTGGTTCACCATGGTAACCAAGCTGACCTTTCCCAGTGAAGACTTGGCAATGCCGGCCGAGACCATGGACGATATCGCGCTCCAGTACAAAGGACGACTAAACGACGGAGAGCGCCAATACACTTTTGTATTGCAGCACAGTCTTTTGGGTCGGGTCGAAGGCGAGGGCTGGGTCGCGCCAGAGTCAATTGTCCAGCGCTACTGGGTGCTCAACGACACTAAGCAGCGGCGTACAGGCTTTGAAACGCTTTACCGCGTCAGCCCAACCCAATATCATTTTTCCAGCAGCATTATGGCTGGTCACTATTTAGTGAGCACCATGGAAGCGACCCTTGAGCGTCAGGCTCCTCCCTGAGACAACCTGACCCAAGCTATATTTTGCCATTTGTTAACGCGATGCCATTGGGTGATATCCCCCGTCCAGGCTTGTTTAGGTAGATGTCTCAAAGCCTTGATCCGTCTGCGATTGCTTGGTAGGCGTCACCCTTCTTGGGGAATCTTAATCTGGGGCGCTACGATACAACTATTCAGATACCAGCGATTCAGACAATAATAGAAAACGGATTTAGGCTACGGTTATCGACACCGGCACACTAGCCAACGGGCCGCCAGCCATATCCATTTTTTTGAATTTTCAGGCACCAGCATTAGGCTATAGCCTGTTTTTTGCAGCCTCCGAACTATGTCAGACAACAACATTGGTCGCAAACTTGCCAATCGCTATGAACTCATCGAAACCGTTGGCCAGGGATCAATGGGGCGGGTTTATCTGGCAGAAGATGCCCTGCTGGGCGGTGTCCAAGTCGCCATTAAGTTTCTATCTCAGACGTTGCTCAATGAAAAAATGCGGGAGCGGTTTGTTCAAGAAGCTACAACCTGCGCTCAGCTTGGGCAGAAAAGCATTCACGTTGTCCGGGTCACCGACTATGGCGTTAGTGAGGACGAGGTTCCTTACTATGTTATGGAGTATCTCCGGGGCGAAAGCCTCAGTAAGCTAATTCATGTTCATCCCCTGGCCGTTCCACGCTTTTTGGGACTGGCCCGGCAAATTGGCCTAGGGCTGATTGCTGCCCATGAGGGTATCGTTCTCCAGGGTAAGACTTTTCCGATTATTCACCGTGATATCAAACCCAGCAATATTCTGGTCACCCAAGATCCAACGCTGGGGGAATTGGCTAAGATTCTTGATTTTGGCATTGCCAAACTGATGCAGGCTGACAGCGATCAGACCAACTGCTTTATGGGCACCCTTGCCTACGCGTCCCCTGAGCAGATGGAAGGCCGCGAGCTAGATAGCCGCTCGGATATCTACAGCTTTGGCGTGATGATGTTTCAGATGCTGACAGGCAAGATGCCCCTCCGGGCTGATACCCACTCCTTTGGGGGCTGGTATAAGGCTCACCACTCTAAAGTTCCTCAACCCGTTTCTGAAGCTGATCCTGACCTAAATATTCCCAAGCGGCTAGAATCGCTGATTATGGCCTGCCTTGAGAAAAATGTTGACCGTCGCCCAGACAATGTTAAGGCTGTTCTCCAGGAGCTGGCTCCCCTAGAAGAGAAGTATGGAGCAGGCTTACGGATTAGTCACCGCATTAGCCGCACCCTCTCAAAACTGCCCAT
>JBCDFX010000146.1:0-9255 GCA_039177155.1 Cyanobacteria bacterium P01_H01_bin.119 | reverse complement strand
TTTCTAAATATATTTACGCTGTAATGAGACTTTTCGCCAAAAACTAATGATGTATTACCAATAGGACCTAGCAACCTGACACGGCAAGCTGCAATGCTCCTAATTCAGTTGAACTAATCAGAGGCTGTGCTTAATTATTTGCGACTGATTATTTGAGACGGTTGAATGTCTAAATAATGGCGGCTAGTTTTCTGCGTTCAAGCGCTAATTTCTATGACGGTAGAATCGCCGTCTAATTTATAGTGCCCAGGTTTTAGTGAAGATAAACAAAGTTTTTGAGAATAGTGCGCTTTTTTCCACGCTATTTTCCGGTTGCACATATGGTGATTCAGAGTACTGTAAGATGACAATTGCTGCTGAGTGGCGCAGGCTTTGTCAGGGTAAATCGCCCGCCGCTTGTTGCTGCTTGCTTAAGAAGAGCTGAATGCGACGGGGATACTCGTCGCCAACAATACTTGCCAGATTATTGTGGTCGGCAGTGGGGACAATCCAGAGCACTTTGGGGCTGGCGGTAGCGTCGTAAAGCTGCTGGCTCATTTCAGCCGGGATGGTAGTGTCACTATCGCCGTGAATGTAGAACACGGGCATCTGAAGCTGGGAGACTCGGCCAATGGAATCAAAAATTTGATTTAGCAGTAAATCGATGGGAAAAATCTGTTCGTACCAAGTTGAGCGAATCACCTCACGCATGGACGTAAAGCTGCTCTGCACAATTAGCGCAGCCATATCTGGTTGCTGGGTAGCAAGCTCAATGGCGATCGCACCGCCCAGCGAATGGCCATACACAACAATTTGCTCAGGACTAAACCCCTGCTCAATGGTCAGGTACTGCCAAAAGGCTGCGGCATCTTCATAAAGGCGGGTTTCAGACGGAAACGGGCCGCTGCTCTGACCATAGCCGCGATAGTCCATCAGTAATACCGAAAACCCCATATTGTAAAACCGCTGAGCATGGGCAAGATTGACGCTGATGTTGCCACCGTTGCCGTGCAGATAGAGCAGTACTTGGGTTGCATCAGGATTCGGCAGCCACCAGCCGTGCAGCGTACCTGCAGCATCTCCTGTCCCGATGGGCAGTTCTACAGTTTCAAAAGACAGGTTGAGCTGATTGGGCGTTGTCTGTAGTTCAGCAAAAGGCAAATATAAAAAGCGGGCCTGCTGCCAGCCCAGCCAGCCGCAGGCAGCAAGGTAGGCGATCGCGCCTGCGCCCAGGACCATCCACAACCTGCGTAATTTACCTAAAATCATTTGGCGTTGCAGCTGCGGTTGCAGCAATTGCCGACAGGTGCTGACGGAAATGCACCACATTGCCAACCACCGCCACGGCGGGGGCCTCAAAGCCAGCAGCTTCAACGTGCTGAACTACTGTACTTAGGGTAGCAACCAGCACCTCTTGATCGGGCCGGGTACCCCAGCGAATTAGCGCGATGGGCGTCTCAGCGCTTAGGTTGGCCATTAGCTCATTCGTAATATGGGGCAAGTTGTGTACCCCCATATACACCACAATGGTTTCAGCGCCTTGGGCGATCGCTCGCCAGTTGACGGAGGGACGATACTTACCCACCGACTCATGCCCGGTTACGAAGGCAACCGACGAACTGTAGCGTCGATGAGTAACCGGAATATTGGCATAGGCTGGAGCTGCAATACCGGCAGTAATCCCTGGAATTACTTCTACATCAATGCCCGCTCTGACTAAATCTTCGAGCTCTTCGCCGCCGCGACCAAAGACAAATGGATCGCCCCCCTTAAGACGCACTACTACAGCATACTGCTGGGCCAAATCCTCAAGCAGTTGGGTAGTAGACGCCTGGGGCAAAGAGTGCCGCCCTCGACGTTTGCCCGCATGAAATCGCCGGGCTGAGGGCGCAATCATCGCCAAGATCTCTGAACTCACCAATGCGTCATAGACGACAGCATCGGCATGTTCTAATAACGCTTTGCCCTTGAGGGTCATTAATCCCGGATCGCCCGGACCGGCTCCCAACAAATAAACTTTTCCCACTTCCCCTTAGCCCCAAGCACTTGACCAGACGCTTAACTCTGCTTAACCCTAGGGTTCAGATTGAGTTTTTAAAGTAGTCTAAAATACTAAAATTCGGTTAGATCTTTAACCTCATATCACTATTTCTCTATGGGATGGGGGTGAGGACTCTATCGCCACTCAACTTTAGACTGCTAGAATAGCGGGGATCGTCTCTCACACAGTACCGGAGTGAATATTCATGGAGCCTGTATCCACTGAGGTGGTTCAACAGGTCGCTGAGTATTTTGGCGTCCTTGCTGAGCCTATGCGCCTTCGGCTCTTGAATCTGCTGCGCGGTGATGAGCAGTGTGTTCAAGATTTGGTGGAGGCCACGGCAACCAGTCAGGCCAATGTTTCTAAGCACCTCAAAGTGATGCTGCAGGCCGGTATTTTAACCCGACGAACTGAAGGAACTTCCGCTTACTACAGCGTAACCGACGATTTGATTTTTGAGCTGTGCGGCCTAGTCTGCGATCGCCTAGCCAGCCGTATTGAAGAGCAGGCCCAGTATTTCCGAGCGTTTAGTCTCAACAGTCGGCGATAGGGCCACGTCTTTTGTGGAGCGCCTTCAGCCGAGTTTAATTCGCACCATACTGGTGCCCAGTGGGCCAGAATGTTGGGCTGTGAAACGGGGCCTCAAGTGCGGGACTCAAAGCTTAAAAGTAATCGAAATTCCAGCAGGGCCACGGGGAGTTTTACAGTTTCTCAATGAAAGTAGGGTTCAGACACAGTTCGGCTCTGGCGGAATTTTGCTGATGGGGTTAGGGGGCAGTCTCAATCCTAGCTACCGCATTGGAGACGGGGTGCTGCTTCAGACGGTTGTTCAGATAGCATCTGATCAGCGCTATAGCTGCGATCGCACCCTGACCCATCAGCTAGCCCAGGCACTGTCTGGGATTCGTATTGCTGACGGCATTAGCAGCGATCGCGTCGTTACCCAGGCTAAAGACAAGCAAACATTGGGCGATCGCTATTTAGCCGCCGTTGTAGATATGGAAAGCGCTCCCCTGCTTCGGGCCTTGCCCAAGGCTCAAATTGCCATACTGCGCGTTGTTAGTGATGAGTGTCAACGCGATTTACCCGATATCTCTGATGCGATCGACGGTGGAGGACGGCTGCGCCCCGGCCTGCTGGCTACAAAGTTTATTCAGCGTCCAACAGGTGCTCTGCGGCTAATTCGAGGATCGCTGCGTGGACTAGCAATGCTACAGGCGTTTGCGACCCAGCTTACTCTACTGCTGTAGAAGATTGCGCTGTAGAGGAGTCAGCTGCCGCATCCGGCATTTCTACCGGGGCGGGAGACATCATATCGCCGGGTAAAAAACTGCGAGCGCTTACGGCCAGCATTGCAGCGCCGAAAACCAGCACAATCAAAAATGGAATGACGTAAGACCGCACAAAAGCCATATATAAGAAATGGATGATTCTGAGAGATGGGTGACTTTGGGAAATGAGTGACTTTGGGAAATGAGTGATTTCGCCGCTTTATTTTACCCTGCTGGAGATTGGCGCTTTGTTAGAGGATTTAGAGTGATGACGATCACACCAGATGAGCGTTTACAGCACCTGCGGCGCTATTGCTTATCACCCTGACGTTTGGCCATCGTCACCTGGTGGATGAGTCACCCACGAGAGTATAGGCGTGTCCTATTTATCATCACCCCCATGTCCTCTAACATTAGCCCCTGGATTGAATCCCTTGAGCCAGAACTGCTACAGCTTGGCGATACCAGCATTGCTGTTACGACTTTGCAGCGCACACTCACCGCTATCGGACTCTATCGCAGGTTTATCGATGGCTACTTTGGCCCTACCACAGAGCAGGCTGTCCGTCAGCTTCAAAATCGCCTAGATATTGCAGAAACGGGAAAGTTTGATAAGGCAACTTGGCATGCCTTAGCGGTTTGGCCTAAGGGAAAAAACATAGGCATCGCCGGTCCGATTAGGAGCAGGTCCGCCATAGCCCATCATGGTCAGACTTGATGCTGCCAGCAAGTTGACTACGCACTACGAGATGATGACTGAACAGTAAAATCGGGAACATTTTGGTTAACGATATTTTTATGCTTCACATCTGCTTCATATCGTCACCGTTGTCTTCGACTGATTTCCATGACCATTGGCAAAAGGATTATTTATGGCTACGCGCTTGTTCTGGGTTTAGCTCTATCCGGTACGGCCACTGGGCTAATGTTGGGCAATCACTATCAGCGCAGAGCAGTTATTTACAACCGAGCCTCCATTGCTGAGCGCAAACTGATCAACACTCTAAGCATCAACATTTTGCTAGTGCGTCCTGGGAAACAGCTTGGACCCTACTTAGCAGAGCCCGAGCGTTTTGAGCAGGAAAGTCAAGACTTTTTGCGGCGTGTTATTAATGTCCAAACGCTTCTACAGGAGCATCGCGCCATACACGCTGATTCGGGTATCGTCTGGCCGGAACACCGCGCCGACAGTCATAGTGAGTCTCATGACCACAGTGAGGCTCAATACAATACGGCTCACGACGGTGAGGCGGCTCATTCTGGCGAGCATACCCACAATGGTGAAACGGATCAGCCCATCGCTGGTGTCCAAGATGCCTCTATGCACGAAGCCCTCAGCGAATATGAAGCAATGGTGGGTTTAATGGAAATTGAAACCCGCGCGTTTATTGGGCGAATCAAGGCTTTAGACACCACAACAGCAGAAGGTTTAAACGCAGCTCGACAAACTCTAATCGAGTTTATTGATGGTCCTCAGTTTGCAGCTTTTATTGGCTTCTCGAATCAGCTGATTGACTTTAATGAGCAAGTAAATGCGCAAGAACAGGCCGCTGAGGCAGAGCTGCGACGCGCTGAACTGCTGTGCACAGAAATTATTTTTATTAGCCTGGCTGTATCAGGGGCGATCGCGCTGATCATTGCCTTTTTTACCAGCCGAGCGATCGCCCGCCCTATTCAATTGGTAACAGATGTGGCTCAGCAGGTCACCGACGAAAACAACTTTGATCTGCAGGTAACCGTTGAAAGTCAGGACGAAATCGGCATTTTGGCCAGCGCTCTCAATCGGCTGATCTATCAGGTCAAACAGTTGCTGAGCCAGCTCAACCAAAAAAATACTGAACTCAAAGATGCCTTTGCTCAGCTCAACCGTCAGCAGGCCCAACTGGTTCAATCCGAAAAGATGTCGAGCCTGGGGCAGCTCGTCGCTGGCCTAGCCCACGAAATCAACAATCCAGCGAACTTTATTCACGGCAACTTAAACTATGTTCGAGAATATTCGACGGATTTACTTGAGCTAGTAAAGCTCTATCAGCACTACTATCCTGAGCCGGTTAAAGAGATTCAGGCCAAAGCAGACATTGTTGAATTGGACTTCTTGCGAGAAGATTTGCCCAAAATGCTGGCATCAATGAAGCTGGGTACCGATCGTATTCGCGAAATTGTGCTGTCCTTGCGCAATTTTTCTCGCATGGATGAGGCCGAGTTTAAGACGGTTGATATTCACGAGGGCATCAACAGTACGCTGATGATTCTGGGCAATCGGCTCAAGGAAAAAAGCGATCGCCCCGAGATTGATGTGATCAAAAATTATGGAAACTTGCCTCAGGTCGAGTGCTATCCGGGTCAGCTCAATCAAGTCTTTATGAATATTTTGACTAATGCAATTGACGCTTTAGAAGAGTACTGTAAAAAACAGCCAATGTCAGAAGCCTACGAGCGACCTCTGCAAATCACCATCAAAACTTCGATGATTGATCACGACTGGGTTGAGATTGTAATTTCTGACAACGGCCTCGGTATTCCTGACGCGATTCAGGCAAAAATCTTTGACCCGTTCTTCACTACAAAGGCCGTGGGCAAAGGCACAGGCATGGGCATGTCCATTAGTCATCAAATTATTACTCAGCGACACAGCGGCCAACTGCTATGTCAGTCAAACCTAGGTAAGGGCGCTGAATTTACCATTCAAATTCCGATAAGCCGAAAAACATCAGTGACAAAACAGGTTGAAGCTGTTCGCGCAGAGGCGCTGTGCTGAGACCTAACGCAGTTTTTATTACTATCTCAACGATCTTTAATACATAAAAATCCGCCGAAAGGTTCGGGCGGATTGCGAGCCAAATTGCTTCTATTTCAACAATTTCAGTGATGCTATGGCAATCTGCCAAAAGGTTCGGTCAGGGTTGCGAGTCAGATTGCTTCTGTGCCAGTAGCTTTAGGGGCTGTAATTATTTAGCGGTCAAGTCTTTATGCGGAGGCATTTCAGCCCCTAGTTTGTTATGCGGGACGGGCGCGGTAATGCCTATACCGGAAACATTCTGGTTTTAATGGATGACGCGCCCTAGTAACGCTGAGTGCGGTAAGCAATCTGACCACAGCTGTAATATCAGCTTAGATTAAATAGATTAGACAACATTTTCTCCACCCGGCAGGACTGTCCGGGCAGAGAAAATTTGCGTAGGGCACTCCTTGCTTTAGAACGAGTTGCGGCGGTAGTTGCCGCCGTTGCCGCCGTTGCCCCGCGGCTCCCGTGGTTTGGCTTTGTTAACGCGCAAATCGCGGCCCATCCACTCTGCACCGTCAAGGGCTTCAATAGCAGCCGCTTCCTCGGTCTCTGAGGACATATCGACAAAGGCAAAGCCGCGCATTCGTCCAGTTTCGCGGTCGGTTGGTAGACTAACACGGCTGACGCTGCCGTACTCGGCGAACACCTCAGTAATATCGTCCTGAGTAACCTTATAAGATAAATTTCCAACGTAGATAGACATAAATTAAGGACATCTCCTTAGCAAAAAACAACGTGGGCGATCGGAGATGTCCTGCAAATCAATCGAGTCAAGCGGAGTCTACCGAAAATCAGCCATACATACTTTAGCATTGCGCTTTGGGACTCGCGGTTATCGGCAGCGGAATCGACAATTTTGCTGTAGATTTGACGATTTTTGTTACTTAAATTTATATTTCTGGGCTACTCTTTCGGCTCAACAGATTCCGTTTCAGCGCTGCTGGAGCTAATCGAAGGAGATTGGGCCGAGGGAGATTGGGATGAACTAACTGAAGAAATCTGGGACAGCGGGTTCAAATCCATTTCTTGGGCTGAGCTATCGGATGCTACTGGTGAGCTGCGGCTGTCAGTGGGCTGTTGAGGCTCAGCGGCGGATGCCTCGCCTGGGTTGGGGGCGATCGCTGAGGCTGCTGAGTTGTTATCGTCGTCTAGGTGATCTTTAACCCAGGCTTCTTCTATCCAGACCCGGCTGACTACGGTTAGGGGCAGGGCCAGCACCAATCCCACTGGCCCAAAAAAGTTGGCAAAAAAGAGCTGAGCTATTAACGTTGCGGCGGGCAGCAGAGACACCTGATGTCGCATGATGGTAGGCTGCAGCACATAGCTTTCTAAGTTTTGGATCACCACATATAGCACGACCACCGCGATCGCTCGGCCAAAAGAATTAGACAGAGCAACCCCTAAAGGAAACACCACGCTGAGGGCCGGTCCAATATTTGGAATAAAGTTAAACACACCGGCCAGTACTGCGTGGGCAAAGGCAAACTGAACCCGCAGCAGCGACAGTCCGGCAAAGCACAGCAGCGCCACAAAGAGAGAGCTTAAAGACACCCCGCCCAGCCAGCCCAATAAAGCCGTTTCACATTGACCCAATATGTCGTTGGCGTGCCGCCGGTAGCCGGAGGGAAATAGCCGCAGCAGCAGCTTGCGGTAAGAGTCGGGATCAGCCGCCAGCATCAGCGTCAGCACCGTGACCAGCAAAAGCTGCAGCAAAATCGTGGCGGAACTGGAGAAAAAAGCCACAAAATTGCTAAACACTCGGCTGGAAACACCGCTAATTTGCTGAATCAGGACCGAGGGTTCGGGCAGGTTCAAATCTTGGGGAAACCAGCCAGGCGGATCGCTCACAAACTGATCCCGCAGGTCTGAGAGCTGGTCGATGCCGTCCGGAATCAACTCAATCAGCTGCTGAAACTGACCCACAAAAGGAGGCAGCACCACAGCCAAGAAGGCCCCGGCCCCCAGAAAAACTAGCGCGATCGCCGTCAGTAGCGATCGCCCCCGAGGCCAGCTCGTGCGCCCTTGAATCCATCGGATCAGACTGTTTAATGCCGTTGCTAAAACTACCGCTGTAAACAGCAATAGCAGCATCTGACGAAACTGCCACAGAATATATAGAGCAATCGACAGGCATAAAAAGCTAACCAGAGTAGCAAGGGTCATGGCGCATCGAGAGTAAATGGAAGAATCAAGTTAAGTTAGTACTGTACATCTTTGGGATGACGGTTAATTTACCTTGGCTGATTCCATTTTTTCATCTGCTCAAACCCAGCCTCCGCCTCCGCCACGGCGGCGGTGCATCATGGTTTGCCAAAATCGCACCTGTTTGCGGAGTCGCTCAGATTTAGTGCTGGCGGAGTTTCAGAAGCATCAGGCACCCCATACAATGGTGAGCCCAAGCGGATGTTTGGGGCAGTGCGGCTCTGGGCCAATGGTGACCGTGATGCCTGATCAAGTTTGGTACTGCCGGGTGAGTATTCAAGATGTGCCAGACATTGTGGAACATCACCTGCAGAACGGCGAGCCGGTTAAGCGATTGCTCCACCCCCGATTTCACCCCAGTTTTGATGCTTACAGCTTTAATCAATAAATGGAGGCGATCGAGATCTTAAAGCTTCTGCGCCCAACTGATGAAGACGCTAGCGCTCCGCCAAAACGCAGGTATCAGCACTTTGCTGCTCCAATCGCTGATGAATAGTTTGGGGCTGTCCCCAAAGCACCTGCTCATGGGTGTAGACCACCATACCGGGACGTGCGCCTTTGGGTTTATACACGTGTTTAGGACGAGTCTGCACCACAGGTACCTGATCGGCCTGGCGAGCGCGGCTGTAGTAAGCAGCTAAATCGGCGGTAAACTGCAAATCGACGTCGTCGGGGATCTCGCCAGGGTTAAGCCGCAGCAGCACATGACTGCCCGGAATCTCTTGGGTATGGAACCAGAGGTCGTAATCCGTGGCGATTTTGGAGATTAGATGGTCATTTTGACGGTTATTGCGGCCAATCAGCACGTCATGCCCTCCTGGAGTTTGGGCACGGCGGCATTGAAAGGCCTCTGTCTTGCTGCGATCGCGCTGATAGGCGTCTTCCAAATATCCCTGCTCAATCAGTTCATCACGTATATCAGCGATCGCCTCTAAATCGTTCGCGCTCTCGTAGGCGCTCACCTGGCTCAATGCCGA
>JBCDFX010000145.1:0-9392 GCA_039177155.1 Cyanobacteria bacterium P01_H01_bin.119 | reverse complement strand
GGCGTCGGCTACGGCGAGGTTAAGCCGCTGGAGAGTCCGGCTCTGAGAGTGTTTACGATTCTCGTTATTGTGGCGGGGGCGATATCGGTTGCTTACACAATCTCTGGATTTGTGCAATCGATTACAGAGGGGGAAATTCACCGGGCGCTCAACCTAAAACGCATGAACCAAGAAATTGAAAATTTAGAGAACCACGTCATTATCTGCGGATTTGGCCGCATTGGTCAGATGCTAGCGGCCAAGCTAATCGAAGAACGCCGGCGGTTTGTAGTGATTGACAATGATCCAGAGCGGATTGCCTTGGCCCGCGATCGCGGCTATTTGATGTATCAAGGTAACGCCACCGATGAAACAAGCCTGCAGGCCGCTCAAATCCACCGAGCAAGCGCTCTGGCAACCGTGCTGCCCAGCGATGCAGCCAATGTATTTATCACCCTGACAGCGCGGGAAATGAATTCCAGCTTGATGCTGCTGGCCCGTGGGGAAATGCCCTCCACCGAAAAAAAGCTGCGGCTGGCGGGGGCGAACCATGTGATTTTGCCCGCCTCTATCGGTGCCCTGCGGATGGCTCAGCTTATTACCCACCCCACCGCCGTTGATTTTTTGACCCAGCTTAACGGGCAAGACAACCTAAACCAAATGCTGGGAGAGCTAGATATTCAGCTCAACGAGTTGCGGATCACCCCGGAATCGTCTCTTGTGGGAGGCACCGTTGGGGATATTGAAGTGCGGGGCAAAGGCACTTTTATTATCGTGGCGCTGAGGCGAGCCGATGGCGCAGCGATTATCCATCCAGGGCGAGATCTGTTCTTAACCCAGAACGATACGGTCATTATTATGGGCCACCAGGGCGATATGCCCCAGTTTGCCAAGCGATACGCCATGCGGCAAGAAATGCGCTATCGCGGAGCACGACTGCGCTAAGAAGCACCACCAGTGCAGTCAATTTGATATTCTCTGCGCCGTTTTTATGGATGCTCACTGTTAAGAGCATGAAATTAAGGCTTAAACGCATGATCAATTAAATCAAATGCCGCTCCATAACTTTGTTCAAACTGAAGTCGGCACCATAAAAGCAGTTTGCTCGCAGCCTCGTCCTAATCGTCCCTTCGGCTGCTATGTCAATCTAAAAACACAGTTCGTTTAGCGACTGGGTTTGGGGTCATTCTTTTCCCAATAGACAACCCCTTCCGCGAGATCCGACGGCGGTTCGTCCTGGTCGATGGGGTCTGGGGAAAGCGACATTTCCCCAGGCACTCCCTAACAGCGAAGCCCCGACCGTCGTCTTATCCCAGCCTTCGCCTTTCGACTGCTACATTAATCAGGCAGAGAGCTGAAGCGATCGCAGTAGCTCCAGATGTTGACCCACCGGAGCTAGGGTATTAGCCGTAATCATTCCGCTAGCAGCCACCGCCGGCAAACCAATACCAGGAAAAGTAGAGTCACCGCAGCAGTACAGCCCGGCTAGAGGCGTTGGAGAGCCCGGAAAAAGGGCCTGCCCGGCCCGAATCGCAGGACCGTAGGTGCCTCGATGCCGCCGCAGAAAACGCTCGTGAGTCAGCGGGGTGCCCACCATTGTTACCTCACAGCGATCGCGTATATCAGGAATAATCCGCTCTAGCGCTTGCCACATAACGTTGGCACGCTGGGCTTTTAGGCGCTGATAGTCATCGCTGCGTCGATCTAGCCCTTCCCAGGGGGCATAAGGTTCATTGCCCGGCGTATAAACATGGATGACCTGTTTGCCAGGCGGTGCCAAGGTGGTATCAATCAGAGAAGGAATCGAAACCAGCACCACGTTTTGCGGTGCATCGATTCCTTTTGTCCAGTCGTTCACCACGATATGGTGACAGGCCAAATCTTCCGGCACTCCCGCCCCGTCAATGCCCAAGTGGAGGTGCATAAAACTGTGGCACTGGGGCATGGCCAAGCGCTGCGATCGCCACCGTTGAGGAACTGCGGCCTGGGGCAATAGGGGCAGCATATTCCAGATCGACCCATTGGCGACTACAGCTCGCTTAGCCTGAATCACCTCACCCCCGCGCAGCTGAACACCAGAAGCGCGATCGCCCTGCACCAAGATTTTGTCCACATGGGCACCCAGCCGCAATTTACCGCCAAATTTTGTCAGCCCCCGTACCAGAGCAGCCACCAAAGCGGCGCTGCCGCCAACAGGATAGTCCAGCACAACGCCCGGGCGGTACCAATCGGCAAACATAAAGGCTATTTCAGCGGCGCTGGTGCCATCAGCGGGCAGTCCCGACAGCAGAAAGCACAGCAAATTCATCCAGTTGCGGATAAAAGCATCATCGACAGCCCGATTCAAAATCGGGCCGAACGCGCCAGTCAGCCGCCCCGCCTGGCCCAGCTGTTTTATCAGGGCTGGGCCATAGCGACCGGCGGTCAGAGCCACGCCCCAGTCATAGCGCACCGCAGCCGACGGCATTGCCATTGAAGCCGATGCCAGAGGCGCCATCACCCGCTGCAAATGCTGCCACTGGGCGATCGCGCCCTGTCCTCGCAACTGTCCCAAAACTTCGCAGAACTGGCTGGCTCCCACCGTCGTATCAAACCGTCCTTCCGGCAGGTGACAGCCCCAGGTGTGATACGTCAACCAGTCTGGAGACTCGCCAATGGCCTCCAATACATGGCGGAGGGGATTGGCCGAGGCCGCCGATAGCCCCGAATAGAGAGACGGCCCCGAATCAAACTGAAACCCACCCCGGCTAAATCCGTGAGCCGCCCCTCCAGCAATGGTATGGCTTTCGCACACCAAAACCTCAAAGCCGTAGCGAGCGAGCAGCGCGCCGCAGCACAGTCCTCCAATGCCGCTACCGATAATCACCATATCAACGGAATGTGCCATAGGTTTTGGGCTCAAGGGTTGTCAGCTCAATCGACACCGAGCCTCTGGCGAATTTCTTCTGGCTTGGCCCGAAACCCAACCAAAACCGCCGTCCCGTCTTTAACAAACAGGGGACGCTTCAGCAGCATCACATCCTCAACAAAGGCTTGAGCCCACTGGGCATCGCTCCAGCTTTTTTTCTCATCTCCCAAGGCCCGGTAAGATTGGCCTGAGGTGTTTCGCATCGGTTTGCTGCCCAACGCTGCCACCCAGGCTTCAACCTCGGCTGAGCTGGGCGGATTTGTCTTAGTATCTATAAACTCATATTCCACATTATTATCTGCAAGCCACTGCATCGCTTTTTTGCAGGTGCCGCAGTTGGGAATGCCGTAAACTTGAAGCGCCATAATCTGTTCTTAAAGGTCAGCTGATCAACTTTACCAACTATTTTGCCAAGCTAAAGCTGTCGCTCAACCTGCACCATCCGCCGATAGGCCAACCACCCTGCCAGCGCCATTACAGCGGCGAACACCGCTAAAAACCAGAGATGATCGGCAGTTTCACTTAGAGTTTCATTGCCAATGGCCACCGCCGTCAACGCTTCAATCATATGAAAAATTGGATTGAACCGAGCCATCTGCAACAGCGAATCGGGAAACAGTTGAGTTGGTAAAAAGGCACCGCCCAAAATCAATAGAGGAACGCCAAAGGCTGAGATTAGAGCGTTGACGTCCTCTGTGCGCCGGGCAAACTGCGTCCCCAGCACAAATCCTAACCCCACATAAGCGGCAATGCTGGCCCAAATAATGGCCAACTGTAGCAAAACTGGACCGTCAAAGCGGCTACCGCCGCTTAGGGCAATGCCATAAATAATTAAAGCCTGGGCTAGCCCAATGACGCTGTGGGCCACAAAGACCCCCAGAAAGTATGACAGTCCGCTCAGGGGCGACAAAAATAGACGCTTCAGCGTTTGCTGCTCTCGCTCAGAGACCAGGGTTGCAACACTGCCCCCTAAACAGCTAAAAAATAGCGCCGCACCCACCAGCGTAGGCGGTAAGGCAATCTGCAGAGCCTCAGATCGCGACAGGCCAGTGCGCTCTTCCAAAATTAATCCATTTAAAATCATCACAATAACGGGAAATATTGCCCAAAATAAGAGGCTGCGCCGTCGTCGCAGCAGCTCGGTTAAAATTCGCTGGGCAATCGCTAAAGTTTCGCGCCAGTACTTTGTCATAGACTTTGTTAATCTTCGACGATGCCCTGCTTTTCCCACCAGCGATTAAGGGGATAGTACAAAACGGGTGCCCACAGACTGCTAATAATGGCAGAACTGAGCGCCACGCGCTGATGATATAGCCACACCCCTGAGAGGGAAGGCAAAATTTGGCGAGACTCAATCATCATCTGTAGGCTCACCTGCATCGCCATAGCCGTTTCGGAAATGACCGCCATGCCGAAGGTAATTAGCGCTACCGACACAAAGTCTTCCTGAATATAGCGCTGCTTTTGCAGCCGAGCGGTTAAGATTCCGGTCAGTATTAGCCCGGCGCTATGGGTCGGCAGGGGAGCCGTCATGCCGTCTTGAAGCAGGCCCAAGACTAGCCCTGCGATCGCGCCCTCAAACGGGTCGCGCTTGACGCTCCAGGCCACAACCCAAATCAGCAGCCAGTTAGGCGCAATGCCCAAAAGCTCCATGCCGGGCAGCCGCACAGGCAAAATCAATAGACAAAACAGCACGGATATCACCGTGACGCCAACGTTTAGCCACAGTCGCTGTTTAGTTTGCTGAAGATGACGGCTGGTTGAAACCATAGTGCTTAAGGCTCGCCCTCTGGCACCAGTTCAACCGGGGGACCATCTACATCTTCTAACGGTTCAAAGGGCTGCACCATGACCCACTCCAGCGCCCCAACCGGCGATGAAAGCTGAATGGTTGCTTCGGGGGCTGGACTTTTGGACAGATTAACCGACTCAATCCGCCCGACGGGAATGTCGCTGGGATAAAGACGGCTGTAGCTAGAGGTCACCACCACATCCCCAGCCTTTACGTCAGGATTTTTCTCAAAAAATTCTACCGTTACGCGATTACCGCGCTGCCCCCGCATATAGCCCATCACGCGGCTACGGCTGATGGTTACCCCCACCTGGCTGTTGGGATCGCTCACCAATAATACCCGGCTGGTATTCGGCGTTACCGCAATCACTCGGCCCACCAGGCCGCCGTAGCCAGAGACCACATGGCCCACGGCAATATCTGAGCGACTGCCTTTGCCCAAGGTAACCTGATGCCACCAGTGGTCAGCACTGCGGCCAATCACGGCGGCGGTAACGCTCTCACCGGGTAGGTTGGCTTTGTAGTCAACTAGCGATTTAAGCGATTGATTTTGATTTTCGAGCTCGACAATGCGCTCCTGTAGCTCTAGCACGTAGGCATTCTCAATCTGTTCAGGTTGAGTTAGCCCAGCTTGAAGCGGATAGGTAATCCACTGATAGATTTCGTAGATTGCAGCCCCTTGGGTAACCCGAATGGCCCAAGCTACACCCACCGCCAGGGCAATCAGCCCTGCACGACGTGCGTATAGCCCCCACCAGCGACGGATTGCAAACATTCCGAAATTCAACCACCGTTTTGAACAGATACAGGCCCTTTACCCAGCAGTCGGGCCGTTAATTTTGAGCCGTTAAGAAGGCGCTTGGCCCCAGTCAATGCCGTTAAACAGTACTTTTAAAGTCCGATAGCCCAAGCCCTTTAGTTGATACTAGTGAACTAAATATCAGTAAGCATCAGCCGCAGCAGCTGTTAGAGACCGCGCGATCGCCCACTAAAGACGCGCTCTAGCTGATTAAAGTTCTCTAGCACCCGTCCAGTCCCTAGCACCACACAGCTTAGCGGATCTGCCGCAACGTGAACGACAATTCCCGTCTCGTGGCTAATCAGCGTATCTAGCCCATTAAGTAACGCGCCCCCCCCAGCCAGCATAATGCCGCGATCGATAATATCCGCTGCCAACTCAGGCGGGGTACGCTCTAAGGTTCGTTTAACCGCTTCAATAATTACCGACAGCGGTTCAGCCATACTCTCTCGAACTTCAGCAGCCTTGATGGTGACGGTGCGCGGAAGTCCTGATAGCAAATGTAGCCCGCGCACATCCATCACGAGTTCGCCATCGTCAGGGGTAGGATAGGCCGAGCCAACCTTAATTTTGATTTCCTCAGCGGTGCGTTCACCGATGACCAGATTGTGAACCTTTTTCATGTACTGAGAAATCGACTCGCTCAGCTCATCCCCTGCAACTCGCACCGACTCACTGAGGACCGTTCCCTGTAAACTCAGCACGGCGACTTCTGTTGTTCCGCCGCCAATATCAATAATCATGTTGCCGGTTGCCTCTGCCACAGGCAGTCCTGCACCGATGGCCGCTGCAACCGGCTCATCAATCAAATACACAGTGCGAGCCCCCGCCTGCTCTGCCGCATCCATCACGGCCCGCCGCTCAACGCCTGTCACACCGCTAGGAATGCCGATCACAATGCGAGGGGACACCAAAGTGCGTCCTTCGTGAACCTGCCGAATAAAATGCTTCAGCATTAGCTCTGCCGTATCAAAATCGGCAATTACACCGTCTCGCAAAGGCCGCAGGGCAACGACATTGCCGGGGGTACGACCCAACATTTTTTTGGCCTCTTCACCCACGGCTAAAGGCTTTTTTTCAAGCTGGTCCATGGCAACAACGGAGGGTTCTTGTAGGACAACACCCTTGCCAGAAACGTAAACCAGGGTGTTAGCGGTACCTAAATCGATACCCATATCCCGAGAAAAAGAAAATCGATCAAAGACACCCACTAGCTTACAGGCCCCCAAACGAGCGGTTAATCATGAGACGTTTTGAAACTGACGATAGTTTATAAATTGCCAATTTGCTTTAGACTCTTGATCCTGAGCTAAGCACAGGATTCCATATCGAAGTGGATTCTATTACGTTTCGTATCAGCTCGTCTAGGGCGCGTTATCAGTTGTCCCCAAAAGCCTTCTAAAAGCCTTCTAAAAGTTTGAAGGGATAAGGGACACTAAGCGCAGTAAAAGCCTCCAGCCAGCTCAATTGCCTTAGACGATCCCTTCTCGGCAGAGGTAGGAACCTTATATTCTTCTTAAGCAATGGAGGGCGTCCGGCCCGTTTGGGGTTTATTAGTAACGGTTAGTAAAGGAAATTTTTGCAAATGGTCAATACGGTAACCCTAGTAGGGCGAGCAGGCCGCGATCCCGATGTGAAATATTTTGAGTCTGGCAATGTGGTGTGCAACTTAACCTTGGCTGTTAATCGCCGCACTCGTAATAGCGATGAGCCAGACTGGTTTAGCTTAGAAATATGGGGCCGCACGGCTGAAATTGCGGCTAACTACGTACGCAAAGGCAGCTTAATTGGGGTCAGCGGCGCGCTAAAATTCGACTACTGGCAAGACCGTGCCACAGGACAGGCGCGGTCAAAGCCGGTTATTCGCGTAGATCGTTTAGATCTGCTGGGCTCAAAGCGAGATAACGATGCGGCCTCAATGCAAAATTATGGCGATGACGAGTTCTAAATACCTCCTTTAGACAGGCGGCTAGCGGACTAATTGCTAGCCGCCGTTGTCTTGCGATCGCCTTGCGTTTCTCTTTTTAAGTCGCCTTTGATTAGCAATTAGCACTGATTTATCCACAGGAAACCCAGCAACGGGAATCGATTGATATTTGCGCTCGGACTCCAGCTGTCGAAGCTCGGTGTAATCAATCCAGTGGATACAGTCCACAGGGCATGTATCGATTGCTTCTTGAATTAGCTCTTCGGAATCACCGTCCTGACGAATCACCCGAGCCCGACCATAGTCTTGCTCGATGTAAAACGTGTTGATCGCCACATGAGCACAGTTGCGACAGCCAATACAGGTGGGTTCATCAACGTAAACGCCCCGCTGACGAACTATTCCTCCCAGCTCCGGCTCCAACCCACTGCGGTTTTCACCGCCTCTGAGCACACCACCAAGTTCAGGCTCGAACCCTGTGGGCTGAGCTGAGAGGTCGACTTCAGGCTCTATAAACAAACCTTCGCCTGAGTCCATGGATTAACCATTCCAACGTTGAAGCACCAGACGAATTGAGCCGTCTCGATTTTGCTGCTGCTCAGAAACTTGAAACCCTTGGTTTTCGGTTTGGCTCAATACAGTGTGGTAGGCGTAGCGCTGGGTCACTTGATTCACAAAACCGTCCACAGAGAGAGGCTGCTGCCAGTACTGCAGGTCTGCAACCAGCTCGTAGTCTTGAGTATCAGGATTGCGGCGAAACCCGATATCGTATCCGTTGGACTGCTCAATCACGACTTCGGCAGTCTGGGTTTGACCTTGGTAGCCCCGAACCTCTTTAGGCCCGGCTTTCCAGTCAGCCCCGATATCAGAAAGTGCACGCTGCAAAGACTCAACGTTGCGGATTTTGGTTCTAATCTGGCTAAAGTGAGACATGCTGATTGATAGATTAATTTAAAGGAACAAAAAACTACCACTGACTTGTGGAAACCTGGGCAACTGAGGACGAACGCTGATTTTGAACAACAGACTGCTTGTAAAAGTCGGCTGTCTTTTGATGCGAGACAACCTGGCCCAGTTCTGCCTCAATCGCAGCCGTAACGTCGGCGCAGGAAGCGCCGACTATCCCTGTGACCAGCTCTTTAACTCGACCGTCGGGATAAATCACAAATTCTAAGGTTTCCATCCAGTTGCTTACCTCAGTCTTAGAAGACACGCTACAAATATAGCGATCTGCAGACGCTCAAGCCTCAGTAATGGAAGCCTAGAGCGTTCAAGCCTATACGCATAAGTCAATACTAAGTTACATGCCAATGAGCAAGTGCATTAGATATTTGTAAGTTTTACGTAACTTTTGAAGAGCGTCAAGCAAAAATACACTTGATCAAATGGCTAAAAGTTAGTGCTGACAAGGTTTTTAGTGATCGTGCCTGGCGTTACAAAAAACAACATATCTACTAATAGAGAAATATCTATAGTTAGAACCCCTTGCATCTGGCTCTCTGTAGCTGAATGTTTACGGCTGCGTTGCCAAAACGCTCTAAAGCGGTAAAACTTTTTGAGAGTAGCGAGACAATTTGAGGCGTTGACCATGACAACAGCACAACCCCGTCCGGTGAACGTTAATGTCCAGTCACCTGGTGTCCAGTCACCTCCCCAATCGAGTTGGGCCGTCTTGAGCGATCGCCCCATCAACGGACCCATTAATGTAGGCGTGCTAGGCTTTGGCGGGCTAGGCCAAGCAGCGGCCCGGGTGCTGACCCCTAAGGCTGAAATGCGGCTGGTAGCAGCAGCAGATCGCCACGGCTATGCCTACGCCTCAGCCGGCCTAGATAGTCACACTTGTACCCAGGTCTATCAGCAGAAGGGCTCTCTGGGGCATATCGCTACTGTCGGTCATCTGAGCGACGACAGCATTGCGGGCTTAATTGCCAATGCGCCAGCGGTAGACGGATACTTTCTGGCCCTGCCCAACCTGCCCAATACTTTT
>JBCDFX010000144.1:0-9409 GCA_039177155.1 Cyanobacteria bacterium P01_H01_bin.119 | reverse complement strand
CTCAGTGGTCTCACGAACCAAGGAGGAGGTCACCAAAGAACCGTGCATCGCGGAGAACAAGGAGCCACCGAACACGGCTGCTACACCCAGCATATGGAAGGGGTGCATCAGGATATTGTGCTCAGCTTGGAATACCAACATGAAGTTGAAGGTACCGGAGATACCCAAAGGCATGCCGTCGGAGAAAGAACCTTGGCCCAGCGGATAGATCAAAAACACAGCTACAGCTGCAGATAGTGGCGCAGAGTAGGCGACGCAGATCCAGGGGCGCATACCGAGACGGTAGGACAGCTCCCACTGGCGACCCATATAGGCAAAGACGCCAATCAAAAAGTGGAAGATGATGAACTGGTAGGGGCCACCGTTGTATAGCCACTCATCTAAGGAAGCGGCTTCCCAGATGGGATAGAAATGCAGACCGATGGCGTTGGAGGAAGGCACAACCGCACCAGAGATGATGTTGTTACCGTACATCAATGAACCCGCAACGGGCTCACGGATGCCGTCGATATCAACGGGAGGGGCTGCGATAAACGCGATGACAAAACAGGTGGTAGCAGCTAATAGGGTAGGGATCATTAACACGCCAAACCAGCCTATATAAATGCGGTTCCCGGTGCTAGTAACCCAGCGGCAAAAGCGCTCCCATACGCTGACGTTTTCACCTCTTCTGAGGGTAGAAGTCATAGTGATGATTGCCATATAAATAAACGACAAACCGTGGGAATTTGCCCTAGCAAGTACAATCACCCACGTATCTAAAGATTAAGGAACGGGCTTGAGGTTTTGCAGCGATCGCATATGAAACTTTTTACTCTGCAACCTTCCGTATTATCCCCAGCGACAATTTAAAGAGTTGCCCGGCATAAATCTTAGGAAGTTACGATGCCTTCTATAAATGTAGCTTCAGTCATATTGCTTACAGCACCTAGTATCGCTGGAGTCTTTATTACAGAAGCGATCTGACTCGCAGCCTTGTCATAATCGTCCCTTTGGCTGCTATAGATTTGATTTAACCGGGTGGCCACTGCATAGACCGGCCGCCGAGGAGATGAAGGTGGAGATGAAACACCGTTTGACCGCCGTTTTGCCCGGTGTTGATAACAACGCGATAGCCGTCTTCTGCTAGGTTAAGTTGATCAGCGATCGCCTTTACAGTTAGTAACAAATGGCCTAAAAGCTCTTTGTCTTCAGGAACGGCATCGGCCAACTTTGGAATCGGCTTCTTAGGAATTACCAGAATATGGGTAGGAGCCTGGGGCGTAATGTCCTTAAAAGCGAGGCAGAAATCGTCTTCATAAACAATATCGGCAGGAATTTCTTTGCGAATAATTTTGCCGAAAATGGTGTCTTCGCTCATGGCTAATCAGATAGTGGCGCGGATAACAGAGTCGCGCTGCTATTTTAGGGCATGAAGAGAGGGTTCAATATTCTATCTTCGCTGCTTCCAGGCTTGAGAGCAGCGGAGACTATAGCTTTTGTCTTAACCTATACTGCTGCTTGCTCGGCGGCGTCTTCAATACCGAAGTCTTCTCTTAGTTTCGCCTCTTGTTCTCCGCTGAGGTTAGACTGCAGCAGCTCAGCGTGCTCGATTTCTCCCTCAAAGGCTGCCTTGACCTTATCGACAGCGGTAACCTGCCCGGTTAGCAAAAAGAGTGCTGAGTTACCCTCGGTAATCTTTTCGCGAATATCTTTAATAAAGTCATCGTTGATGCCGTAGTCTCGAAAATAGCCTGAGATTGCGCCAGCAGCAGCCCCAACCGCTAAACCCAGCAGCGGCGTAAAGAAAATAAGGCCAAGCAGCAGGCCCCAAAAGCCACCGCTAAAAGCCCCAGCCCCGACCAAATTGACCGCTTGGGTCGTCTTGGGCTTGCTGCGACCTTGGGGCCAGGAGACCGTAGCCGCATCGTAGACCTGAATAATCTGCTGCTTTTGCAGACTTTCTAGCTTTTGAACAGCTTTATTGGCCAGCTCTGGCTCATCAAATTTCCACACTGTTAGCGTTGCCATTGTTTACCTCCTGCACAACTGTGATGCCTTCGTGAATCGAGCTCTTTTATAAGAGTTACGAAAACTGCCGCAGGTCTGTTTCTGTCAGGGGGTAGAACTTTGATCCGGCGATAGTTATATTTCCAGTCATATATCGGGGGATTCTGCACAGGTATTCTCAGTGCAGATGGGGTAGGCCGACTGATAGGTGCGCGATCGCTTACCAAACCAGCGGTAGCGATTATCTCGCACCTGCTCATAAACGCGATCGCCCGCTGACTTTGCCCCAGGTAGGGATCGGTAGAGATTAATAAAGACTGCGCCTGCAGGCAGTAGCCGGCCAATTTCTTCTGCGGCGTCGCTCCCCTGCCAGCGTTGCTCAGGCCGTTCGGTATTTAGCAGAATCATGCCCAGCTCACAGTCTTCTGGGGTGATGCTGTATTGTGCCAAAGTTTCAGCATCCTGCATGGGCGCGTATTGGAAACGATCGCCGCCATCAATCCGCTCCAAGGCTTGAACTAAAGTCGTACACAAATTGCAGTTGCCGTCATAAATTACGCAGTACATATCAGCCTGATCAAATCCTTATGCTTCAAGTGACTTCCTACTGCGAGAAGCAGCACCATCAATAAGCGAAACAGATTTATATTGCATCTATTCGCGCTCTTTGCCCGGGCAACTGGCTAGAACAGTCCGCCCAGAGCACTGCTTCCGCGAAAGTCCCTACTTCTCATGATAGACATCAAAACTTTTTCCCGTATTCTTAACCAGACCTTTACGTTGAGGTATTACCTTGCACCATGAACCCCTAGTTATCTATGACTAGACCTCAAAAGTAATCTGGTGAGGGAGCAAAGCTTTTTATGATATTCAACTTACGTTCTACACGCGTTGCCTATTCCATTTCTTTGGTTGCCTTATTAGCAAGCCTAGGCGCTTGCGCAAGCACCGAAGATACTGCGACCACCACTGAAGAAGGTGGCTCTGAGACCGCTGAAACAACCGAAGGGGGCGGCTCTGAACTCTCTGGGTCTCTCACAGTTGATGGGTCCAGTACGGTTTTCCCGATCTCTGAAGCAATGGCTGAAGAGTTTCAAATCGCCAACCCTGGCGTGCAAATTACCGTTGGGTCCTCCGGCACCGGCGGTGGCTTTGAAAAGTTCTGCAACGGTGAGACCCAGGTTTCCAATGCGTCCCGCGAAGTTAAGCCTGAAGAAATCGAAGGCTGCGCCGAGAATGGCATTGAGATGATTGAAGTACCTGTGGCAACTGACGCGTTAAGCGTTGTGGTTAACCCTGAGAATGATTGGGTTACCTGCATGACCATCGATGAGCTTAACGCCATCTGGAGCCCCGAGTCCGAGGGCAGCATCACCAACTGGAACCAGGTGAACCCCGACTACCCTGACGCTGAGATGGTGCTTTACGGTCCTGGCACCGACTCAGGTACATTCGACTACTTTACTGAAACCGTAAATGGCGAAGAAGGGCTTAGCCGCGCAGACTACACCGCCAGTGAAGACGACAACGTTCTGGTGCAGGGTGTTGAAGGTGACGCCAATGCCATGGGCTACTTTGGCTATGCCTACTACTTCGAGAACCAAGATCGGATGAAGTCAGTTGAGATTGACGGTGGCGAAGGCTGCGTTGCCCCCAACGAAGAGAATGTTCTCAGCGGTGAATACGCGCCTCTGTCGCGTCCTTTGTTTATCTATGTGAACAAGGAAGCCTATGAGAGCGATGAAACCGTCAAGGCTTTTATTGACTTCTATCTCAGCCCTGACAACAGCCCCTTTGTGGCTGATACAGGCTATGTCATTCTCAACGAAGAGCAGTATGCGGCTTCTCAAGCCAAGGTTGAATCTGGCGAAGTCAAGACTGTCGAATAATTTATTCGGCTCTGCCTAACTAAAGGGGGCCGGATCAATCTGAAGGGGTTGTTCCGGCTCTTTATCTTTGTAGGATATTTTTAAGTTGATTCCCTTTGGCAGACATCCCCGCTGCTGTGACGTATCTAAATAAGGCTAAACATGACAGATAGTGTTTTCCCAAGTCCCTCATCGGGAGATGTTGCAAACAGTAAGCGTTGGCAGCCAAATCGCTCTGCGAGTAAGCTGTCTCAGCGAGTTGTTGCAACTATTTTTGGGGCTTTTGCATTTGTTTCTGTGGCGACAACGTTTGGCATTATCGCCACCCTAATTTTTGAAACAATTGAGTTCTTTCTCGAAGTTTCGCCGATTCATTTTTTTACCGCAACTCGGTGGACAGCCCTGTTTGCCAATCCTCAGTTTGGCATCATCGTTTTGCTGTGCGGCACCTTCTTGACATCAGTCATTGGTCTGCTGGTTGCAGTGCCTTTGGGGCTGCTGGCAGCGGTTTGTTTAAGTGAATATGCGCCGCGATCGCTTCGCGCCTTCTTGAAACCCACTTTAGAAGTCCTTGCAGGGGTTCCAACCGTTGTCTTTGGATATTTTGCAATCCTGTTTGTTACGCCTTTCCTAAAGACGTTTATTCCTGGGTTAGGTACGTTCAATTCATTGAGTGCTGGCATTGTTTTGGGGTTTGCGATTTTGCCCACAATTGCGTCTTTGAGTGAGGACGCAATTTTCTCAGTCCCTTCCAGTCTGCGACAGGGTTCCTACGCCCTCGGCGCAACCAAGCGTGAAACAATTACAGGGGTAGTTTTTCCAGCAGCGCTTTCAGGTATTGTGGCGTCGATAGTTTTGGGTGTTGCTCGGGCCGTGGGAGAAACGATGATCGTTACCCTTGCAGCAGGGGCCAGTCCAACGTTGACCCTTGATCCGCGTGAGGCTATTCAGACAATGACGGCTTTCATCGTGCAGGTCACTAAAGGTGATGCTCCTTATGGGTCTCTGGAGTTCAAGACGCTATTTGCCGTCGGCATGACCCTATTTGTCATTACTCTTATGCTGAATACTTTCAGCTTCTGGTTTGTCCGTAAGTTCCAGGAGAAGTACGAATAATGGTGAGCAACATTCAACAATCATCCTCTAGCTTCAAGGCCAATCTTGAAAAGCGCTATCTGATAGATCGAATTTTTAAGGCTGTATGTTGGGTTGCAACATTTTCAGGCGTCGTTGTTTTGTCTATCCTGCTGATTGGTGTATTGGTCAACGGCATTCCTTCCCTGAGTTTTGACTTTATTGTGAGTCCACCCTCTCGAAATGCTGAGAGAGCAGGAATTTGGCCGGCTCTGATTGGCTCGATTTATCTCCTGGTCATTACTGCTGCGGTTTCGTTCCCCATTGGGGTCGGAGCGGGTATTTTTCTTGAGGAGTTCTCAAACGATAACTTGTTGGCCAAAGCGATTGAGATCAACGTTGGCAATTTGGCTGCTGTGCCCTCTATCATCTATGGCTTATTGGGACTGACCGTGTTTGCTCGCATCATGCAGCCGATTACGGGTGGTCGGAGTGTCCTGGCTGGTGGACTAACGCTGGCGCTGCTAATCTTGCCGGTTATTATCGTAGCCACTCGTGAAGCCCTGCGAGCTGTTCCTGACAGCCTGCGCATGGCGGGTATGGCTTTAGGGTCAACCCGGTGGCAGACCGTCAGAGCCCATGTGCTGCCGCAGGCATTTCCCGGCATTATGACGGGAACGATTTTGGCTTTATCCCGTGCAATCGGGGAAACGGCGCCTATTTTGGTGGTGGGTGCGGCAACGTTTGTGCCGTTTGCCCCTGCGTTCTCTTTAGATGGACTCAGATCAACCTTTACAGCAATGCCAATTCAGATTTTTAGCTGGGTTGGACGACCGCAGGAAGAGTTTGAGGCGATCGCAGCAGGAGCAATCATTGTTTTGATGGTTGTGCTGATGATCATGAATGCAACCGCTATTTTTCTGCGCAATCGGTTCCAGTCAGAGAAGTAAGTGGTTGTTTGATGCGGTTTACTTGCTTGCTTTTCGTCGTATTGTTTTATTTTTGTGTTATTTGAGAGACTGTTCCCATGCAATCCCAGCAAACTCAATCTCCCTCCTCTGACGCTGTCGCTGAGCGCGTTTTTTATGTAAATAATACTGATTACTACTATGGCTCCTTCCGGGCAGTACGGGGCGTTAATCTGGAAATTCCAGCGAAGAAAATCACTGCGTTTATCGGCCCTTCTGGTTGCGGTAAGAGTACGGTGCTGCGCTGCTTTAATCGATTAAACGACTTAATTCCGGGCGCGCATATTGAGGGTCGTATTACCTATCGTGGAACTGATATTTACGACAAGAAGGTTGACCCCACTGAGCTGCGCCGCAAGATCGGCATGGTTTTCCAGAAGCCAAACCCTTTCCCAAAATCTATCTACGACAATATTGCCTTCGGTGCCCGGATTAACGGCTATCAGGGCGATATGGATGAACTCGTTGAAATGTCTCTCAAGGGGGCTGCCCTTTGGGAGGAAGTCAAAGATAAGCTGCATGAGAGTGGCTTATCCATTTCCGGTGGGCAGCAGCAGCGTCTGTGCATTGCGCGGGCGATCGCCATTGAGCCTGAGGTCATTCTGATGGATGAACCCTGCTCGGCCCTTGACCCGATTTCAACCCTAAAAGTCGAAGAATTGATGCATGAGCTGAAAGAGAATTACACAATCATCATCGTGACGCACAACATGCAGCAAGCCTCTCGAGTGTCTGATAAAACCGCTTTCTACAACGCGGAGGCGACTGAATCTGGCAGTAAGGTCGGCTACCTCGTTGAGTTTGATGAGACCCACAAGATCTTCAGCGCTCCTCAGGAGGAAGCAACGCGCGACTATGTTTCGGGTCGCTTTGGTTAAAGCAATATTCACCGACGGCAAAAGCGGTCAGTTTTGCAGTCCGTCCATTTAACAGCTCAACTCGTTAACCGCACAGTTACAGTACAGCAAGGGGGCAAAAAGCCCCCTTTTTATTAATGACGCCAGTGATACTGGGTGCGGTGAGCTATCTGACCAAAGCGATTACTCTTCGGGAGAGTCGATACCGGCTTGGCGTTCACATCGAAAGCCTTTTGCTTGCCAGACGGCCATATCAACAGTGTCAAGGGACTGCAAGCGATCGCACTGGGGTTGATAAAACTGGCTGATCCCAGCCCAGGCTACGGCGCGGATACAGTCCAGACTGGTTTTGATCCAGGATTCTTGGTTGCCGGGGATACCGACTTCTTGTACCAGGTCAGGTTTTACCCAGATGCCGTGGCTGCCTAATATAATTCGGGCCATCCATAAAGCCCGAGGCAGGTGAGTGGGTGAGGTTACCAGCCCAATCTTTCGACTGCCCCATCGCTGTAGCACAGGCAGGCTGTAGTAAAAGTTACCGAAGGTAGAGTCGGCGCAGGGTTCTAACCAGGTTTGGGTTAAGGGAGAGGCGGCCCGATCGTACAAAATACGCACGCAGGGCGGCTGAGAACCTGCCGAAATAAGAATAGGGCGTTCAGGAAAATCTCTAGCCTGCTGAGCAATATACATTTCTCGCTTGATGCTGCCCCCTAGCACTAAGATGCTGTCTACCGGCGCGCGCGCTGCAGTCCCCAGGCGAATGCCCAACACTACGATCCAAGCTGTAAGAAGTCCTAACAGTCCCCAAAGCAGACGGCGCAGCCAGCGGCGCGATCGCGGCTGAGTGAGTTGATGAGCCAGCCACGATGGCAAATTTGCTAAACCCATATCTAATCTTTAAAGCCCGATATTGCCATAAGCCTGAGTTCTGACCAAAGCCATAACACACTGCCCCTAACCTGCCGAATAAAAACCTGCCTAATCAGAGACTAACGTAAATGCTTAATAAAGCTTTACGGTTTGGCGAGCCCATCTCTCAGGTCTCCCCGCTAATCTGGTACCAGGAATGTAAGCCGTTCTGTCTGCATTTCCTGAATTCCAGTCGATTACTACAGACTTCTGCAGCAGGCGCTTACAGCCTTGTCTAACGATGTCTGGCTGATTTGCAATAGGTCAAAAATTACATGGATCTATTTATATCAGCGCTCTGTTAGATAGTGACTCGACTGTATGCTGCTGCGTTCGTGCCTCCACACTTAATTTCCCGCTGACTTGCTGCTGAGGTTATCCATGTCCTTTGGTTTTAATTTGCTGGCTTGGTCGAAGTGCTGCTTAATTGGTGGCGCGATCGCAACGACGATTTTTACCCCTGCTTTTTTATTGAGTGAACCGGCTTTAGCCGAATGGGACGATAGCCCTAAGGCGGTTTTGGATGAAGCCTGGCAAATTATTAATCGAGAGTACGTCGATGAGAGCTTTAATCAGGTCGATTGGCAGGTTATGCGGCAGACTCTGCTGGGGCGAGACTACACCTCGCGAGAAGCGGCTTACAGCGCCCTACAGCAGGCTCTACGGCGGTTGGACGACCCCTATACCCGGTTCCTCAGTCCTCAACAGTATGGAGCGCTGACGGAGCAGACCTCCGGGGAAGTCTCTGGGGTGGGCATACGGCTGCGGCGCGACAACAGTTCTCGACTCGTGGTAATTGTGGAAACATTTACCGGCTCGCCAGCGGCTACTGCCGGATTGCAGGCGGGCGATCGCCTACTGATGGTGGATGGCCAGTCTACAGATTTACTCACCATTGACGAGATTTCCCAACTTATTCGCGGCGAAGAAGGCAGCCAGGTGACCCTGACCGTTGCTGGGCCAGACAGTGGACCCAGACGCACGGTGATTTTAACTCGCAGCCGCTATGAACTCAGCACCGTTGCCTACGATATCAAGCAGCAAAACGGCACCACCCTGGGCTATATTCAGCTGAGTGAATTTAGCGCCCATGCGGCTGAGCAAATGGAGGCCGCTATTGAAACCTTAGCCAACGCCGGAGTTGAAGCCTTCGTTTTAGATCTGCGGGGTAACCCCGGTGGGCTGCTGCAGGCCAGCATTGAAATTAGCCGTATGTGGCTGCAGCGGGGGCCAATTGTCAGCACCGTTTATCGATCGGGCGATACCGAAAAGGTATCGGCTAACCGCACAGCCCTAACCCATCTGCCTCTGGCGGTTCTGGTTGATAATCGCTCGGCGAGTTCTAGTGAAATTCTGACTGGTGCGCTGCGCGACAACAATCGGGCCACTATTGTGGGTACCCCAACCTATGGAAAAGCCTTAGTACAGTCCCTCCACGGGCTATCGGACGGCTCTGGCTTGGCGGTGACCGTCGCCCGGTATTACACTCCTGACGGCACAGATATCAGTCGCAAGGGCATCACGCCGGATATTCAGATTGATTTAACCGCTCAGGAGCGTCGTCAGCTGCTTGGCAACCCCGGCTTGGTCGGCACAGACGCCGATCCTCAGTATGTACAGGCAGCGCTTTTGCTGGCGGAGACCGTGTTGGCCCAGCGAGAAGCCGAAGAAGCTGCATTGCCCGCCAGTACAACTGTCCCCCATGTGGGGCAGAGCTTAGAACTTTAACTGCGATCGCAGCCTT
>JBCDFX010000143.1:0-9421 GCA_039177155.1 Cyanobacteria bacterium P01_H01_bin.119 | reverse complement strand
CCCCACCGCACTCGATCGGCTGGTTGAGAGTGCCCAGGGCCTTTTTCTGACCTGGAACCGGAGAGAGACCCCGCGCAAATACCGGAAAGGCAATCTCTCGCACCTCTGCCATATCACGAATAACGCCGTCAATGATAAATCCGGCAATGCCCCGCTGCTGAGCTGTTGCGCAAACATTACCCCCCGACATGGCATAGGTTACGTCTCCAGCTTGCACCACAATAATGGCCCCTGGCTCAGCTCTATAAATGGCTGCATGCAACATTAGATTGTCCCCTGGCGGGCAGCTCACGGTGTAAGCAGGGCCTGCTATACGGGGCATACGCGGCCACATCTCTCGAATCCCCATGTTCATAAACCGATCGCGTCCTAAACCTGCATCGGCGTAGGCGGTCGGGGAAAGGGCCGCAAACTTAGCAAAATCTTGCATATCAAGACGTTTAGGGACTTAGTGAGAATTTAGACCATTGCGAGGCTAAAGAGATAACGACCATCAATAATGAGTGCCAGATTTGCGATAATGGACGGCTGTTTTGGCATCTGACTGCAGTAGCTTACCCTGATTGACCGTTGCATAAACGACCCAATGATCGCCGCAGTCCATACGACTGCTCACCTCACACTCCAAATAGGCGATCGCGTCTTTTAGTACGGGCATACCGTTTTCGGCTGTGTCGGTTTCAATGCTTGCAAAGCGATCTTCGCCGGGGCTAAAGGGTTTTAAAAAGTGCTTCATAGGGGCAAGATGCTGCCCTTCAGCCAAAATATTTAGGGCAAAGGGACTGCCCGGATACATCAGCCCTTCTATGGCCCGCTCTTTAGCCACGGCCACGGTAAATCCGGGGGGGTTAAAAGTCGCCTGGGCCACCCACGATGCCAGCATCGCACCAGCGACTTCTCCGTGCTGAGCAGTAACCACGCACAGAGAGCCGACCAGGCGACCTATTGCCTGCTCTACAGCGCTAACGGGAGTGCGCGTGGCTTTGGCCCGCCTTGCCTTTTTTAAGGCTTGGGCAAAATCGGTGCCAGACTCTTCGCAGAGTTTGAGCATGACATCAGTAGGCTTAAACTTACAGCGAATCGGCTTAAAGCCAAATCTGTAGCCTGCATCCTTAAGCTTACTTTCCAGCAGATCGATGGCTTCACCGCTCCAGCCGAAAGAGCCAAAGACACCGGCCAGCTTAGTTTTTGTCGCGGTTGAAAGAATAGTCCCCAAGGCGGTCTGAATCTGAGTCGGCGCATGACCGCCCAGAGTCGGCGAGCCAATCACAAACCCGGCTGCATTATCGACAGCACTGCGAATATCTTCTGGATCCGCAGACTCAGCATTGATAGACTCTACCGAGACCCCTGCTTTAGTAATACCGCGAGCGATCGCTTGGGCCAGCGTCGCCGTATTGCCGTAGGCTGAAGCATAAATTAGAGCAACCGACTGCTCTCGCTGCTGCTGTTTCTGGCTCCACTCCCGATAGATATGACGCAGCTCTGCAGCGCCGTGCGCCACCAGTGGCCCGTGGTTGGGCGCATAGAGCCGGGCCGGAAACTCATCTAGCTTCTCCACGGCAACTTCGACCTGGCGAGCATTGGGAGCCATCAAGCACTCAAAGTAGTAGCGCCGATCTTCTAGCAGGGCATCCCAGCCCAAATCGTAAACTGCGTCGTCGCAAACGTGAGCACCGAAGAATTTATCGGTGTAGAGAACCTCTGTATAGCTATCGTAGGTAGCCATACCGTCAGGCCAGCGAGGAGTAGCCACAGGAATAAACTCTAGATGGTGCCCCTGACCCAGATCTAGCGTTTCGCCGCTGCCTTTGACCACGCGCAGATCTAAAGGCGTTTCGGTAAAGGCCGACTTTAAAGAGCGGGATGCAGGATTAGAACAAATAACCGTCAAGGCTGGATTAACCGCCAGTAGAGCCTTTAGCGTTTCCATACGGTTGGGGTTGGTGTGGCCCACAATCACGTAGGCGATCGCTGCCGGGTTTACCACCTGCGCCAGAGCCGCCAAAAAGGGCTCAGTAAAGGATTGCCCCGGCGGATCGATTAGCGCTACGCGATCGCCACGAATCACGTAGCTATTGGCGGTTGTGCCCCGTTCCAGAGCGTATTCAATCTCAAATCGTAGACGATTCCAACTGCGCGATCGCAGGGCTATCGTATCGGCTGCAATGGCTGAGGTTTGAACATCTCTGGGTTTCTCAGTAGACATAGCTGGCATTTGGCAACTGTAGAGCGGGTGTGCACCGGCAACACCCGACTCTTTCAGCTTATTGTGTTGTCGTCCCTTCGTCCAAAATCCGAACCCCCACCACAGAAGTATTGAAATTGTAGAGATCGCCCTCCAGTTCAATTTGGGTACCGAGCTTCACCTTACTATTGCCAAACACCGGGCCGTTATCCGTTATCTGGGCCTCTCCCGTCAGGGTAATCAGCATATCAATGGTGTAGTTTAGTTCTGGACGCGGATCAGGAAAAGACAGCACGCTGCCATCGGGTTGAGGCACCGCCGTACTGCGGGGCAGCGTCTGGACCACCTTAATTCCCACTTCGCCATAGGGCTGATTGCGAATAATAATATTTGTTTTCCCAGCGGTTTGCAGCGTTTCAAGCAGCGCCTCTGGCTCTGAAGCAACCAGTCCTCGCACTGCAACATCTACTTCGACAGGTTTTTCAGCCACGCCCACTTGGGCCACTGACCCCGACGTGCCGGGGAACAGAAAAATGCCCACAACCACCATCAAAATCACCAAAGCCGCACCAATATCGAGGATGCTGACCTTGCCAAAAAGGCGTCCTTTCGAATCTAAAATCACCATAATTTTGTTAGCGTCCCTTCCCAACGCGGGGAACTCTAGCTATAGAACCAACCAACGGGCTTCAGAATAGCGAAAATCAGTCTTTTTCCCGATCTGAAGCGGCAATATCAATCAATAATATAGGTCTTAGAGTAATAGAGGCGAATGGGCACTTTCCACGCCAATTTGCCGTCTTGTTAAATTGAATCTATTGCGGTAGCTCCGCTCCTCTCTGCTGTTCGCGCTTCTACACCATGCTTCAGTTTTTAAACTCATTACTTAATCGCATTCATCGCCGCTGGCTCTACGGCACAGCGGCTGTCCTAATGGCCGTCGGCATTGGGCTTGCCACCCCCCGTCCCAGCCAGGCGATTGGCATTTGGGATCTGATCTTCGGCGGGGTGCAGATTATTCAGGCGACTCAAATCACCAACATGAGCGTTGAACAAGAACGTGATTTAGGCACGCAGATTGATTCTCAGCTTAAGCGTCAGGGATTGCGGGCCTACCGAGAGGATGCCGCCGTTGATAACTACCTCGACGGCATTGGTCAGCGGCTAGCGCAGACCAGCGACTGCCCCAACGTGCCTTTTACTTTTCAAGTGGTACCAGACGATAGCGTTAATGCCTTTGCAACGGCGGGTGGCTATGTCTATATTCAAACCGGACTGATGCGCGAAGCCGATAATGAAGCAGAGCTAGCCGGTGTTGTAGCCCATGAAATTGGACATATCTGCGGCAGACACGGCCTAAACCAGATGAAAAATCAGGCGATCGCTCAAGGCATTATGACCGCTGCGGGAGTTCGTCAAGATCAGCTGGTCAACATCGGTGTTCAACTGGCATATAGCTTACCCAACAGCCGCGGTGACGAGACCAACGCCGACGAGCGGGGCTTTTACAATATGGGCCGGGCTGGGTACGACCAGCGGGGTATCCGCGACTTTATGCAAAAGCTTGCAAGCGGTGGATCACCACCTGAGTTTCTCAGCACCCATCCTAATCCCGCTAACCGCGTTAGTCATCTCAATAATTTGTTAAACAGCAGTGCTACACCCAGTTCAAATGCCGGAATGAATAATAATCAGTACCAAGCGCAAATCAATAGCTTAATTTAGGCAGGGCAAGAGATTTTACCGTTAGGTAGCCAAAAGTATTAAAGTCGTTAGAAGATAAGATTTTATTAAGAACTTATTAAAAGCGGCTCCTCTTTTGGAATTTGCAGATATCCTATCCGGAAAGATACCTCCTAACTGCGTCTCCAGCCTCACCAGTACCCTCTGTCGGTCATTACGGTGAGGCTGCTTTTTGTTTCTTTTAGATTAATCACTCCAGCGATACCCGGTGCGGTGAGCAATCTGATCAAAGTTATTCAGATTGCTTCTGTAAGCTTATTCCAGCGATACCCGGTGCGGTGAGCAATCTGATCAAAGTTACAGTCACGGCAATTTCGCTAACCGCTCGCAAAAACCCAAAAATTTGGGAGAGTGCGTCAGCTAGCACCCTCCCGTAAAAATTATTGACCGCTAAGATAATTAGCTTCTCTGGGCCGTAATAAATCTATCCTTCAACAATCACCTTGCCAACCATACCCGCACCGCGGTGGGGGGCGCAATAATAGCTATACTCGCCCGGCTCATCAAAAGTAGTGGAATAGCTTTCGCCGGGTGAAAAAGTGAGCTGCTTGTGGGAAAGCTCAGGTTTTCCATCAAAAATGACGTTGTGAGGTGCCATTTTGTTGTTAACCCAGGTGACCGTATCGCCCTGCTTGATAGTAACGGTAGCGGGCTGATAGGCTAAAAGACCTGAGTCAGACCCCATCTTTACTTCGTAGTCCTGGGCGGCAGCAGGGGCAGCGGCTATAACCAACGTGCCAACAACGAGCGCGATCGCAACCGCTGCAATTCCCAAACTGCGGAATGCTCGATCGATGAATTTCATACTTACCTCTAATCCCTAATTCTGAAAATCAATTGTTCAAGCCTTATTATATTCCCTACCTAAGGTGTTTCTCAAGACCCTATTGCTCTGCGGACAACAAAACCCAGGTGATTAGATCTAAATTAATTGGATCTAAATTGATTTAATCTAAAACGGTCGGGGAGCATTGATGCTCTCCGACCGCCGCTTGCTCAAGCTAGAGCCGTTTCGCCTAGAGCGTGTTGGTCTTTCCGGCGCCCCATTTGGCACCAATAACCTTGGGCTGTAGCAGAATATGGCCAGCAATGGCAAACAAATCATCCTCAGTTAGCTTTCGCATCTTGGGATAAATATCGGTGCTCTTCATACTGGGATGGAACTCTGAAATTTCTTGCAGCCCGTCGTAGGTTGTTGGGTTGTATAGATAGTCAACCAGGGCTTCTAGGTTGTCGCGGCGCGGCAGCGCCCCTGAAAGGGCAGCGGGCTCTAAGCCCACATTAGGATTAGTTTTGGTGATACCCCCAACATGGCAAGTTGCGCAGGCGTTATTGAACTGCTTCTTGCCGCGGGACACTTCCTCTAAGCTCAGAACGTAGGCATCCCCTGCTTCGTCCAGCCTGACGGTACGAGTCGTTTCGTCAAGCTGGGCTGCGATCGCGCTGCCAGCAAACAAATGGCCGACTAAGAAAACCGCCACCGCAACGAGCCAAGTGCATCTCTTGAACATGGTTCTCCTCTAAAAAGGCTTAATAATTCTTCCAAAATGGCAATGTAGCTCAGTCCAGTCAGGACAAGCCCCCTATTTGCTAAAGCGTTAGGGGTTTACCATTGAATCTTATATATAAATGATGCCACTGAAAGGGGCAAAGCCAAAGGGCAACGGCAACAGATTGCCGAAGTTAGCTTTCAGCAGACGGCACAGATACCTCAGGATGGAATAGAACAGTTCCCTGGCCGTTATGGGACTGGGTATGATGACTGGGTGGCAGGATAGTAGGGGGCTGATGCAGGCGAATAAGCTGTGCCAGAGTCGCTTTCAGCTGGGTGCGGGGCACCACCATATCTACAAATCCGTGATTTAGCAGATACTCAGAGGTCTGGAAATCGTCTGGGAGTTTTTCTCGCAGGGTTTGCTCCACCACGCGCCGCCCAGCAAAAGCAATGGTTGCCTTTGGTTCTGCGACAATAATATCTCCCAGCATCGCAAAGCTGGCCGTTACCCCTCCCGTGGTGGGATGGCTTAACACAGGGATATATAGCAGCCGGGCCTGACGATGGCGCTCTAGGGCTCCTGAAATTTTGGCCATTTGCATCAGGCTCAGCATGCCCTCCTGCATACGCGCCCCGCCAGAGGCGCAAACAATCACAACGGGAAGCCGACGAGCGGTGCCATACTCAATTAAACGGGTGAGCTTTTCACCCACAACTGAGCCCATACTGCCGCCCATAAATCGGAAATCCATCACCCCAAGCGCAACGGATAGCCCATCGAGCTGACCGGCACCAGTTTGCACAGCATCAATTAACCCGGTCTTATTTTGGGTGTCTCGGATGCGATCGCTATAAGCTTTACGATCGCGGAACTTCAGCGGATCTTTTGGAGAGAGTTGGACATCTAGCGCTTCCCAAGTCTCACTGTCAATCAACTGCTGAATACGGTCAGAACTCAACACGCGATAATGATGACTGCACTCCGGGCAAACCCAGACGTTAGCCTGTAAATCTTTGGTATAAGTCAAGACGCTGCATTCGCTGCACTTAGTCCATAGCCCATCGGCAATTTCACGCTCCTGTCGATCCTTACTAATGGGGCCTGATTTTCTGCGGTTGGCAAACCAATCAAAGAGGGACATGGATACCCTTCTCTTGCTTTAGAACGAAACTATACCCTACACTACAGCGTTCAGCCGTTTCGACGACACAGCCACCAGCAGAATTTGGCAGCGCTGTCGCTAACCTCGTCGCACAGACTACTGGCTTCTTCCACAAATTCCGGCTTTATTTACAAGGTTTCCGCCAGGGCCTTTCGCCAGTTGTGAGAAAAACCCTTGAGGAATAAGCCTTGCCGCGCCCACGCCAATATATCGGCTAGGAGCTGTAGCCCTCGCGTTGTCAGCAGCCAACGGCTAACCGATAACAGCTTCAGTATCTGCCCCATTAACAGGCTAAAAATTTAAGATTTCCGTAAAATTTCTGATGCTCTGGAGAATTTACTGGATAAAGCTGCCTTTAGTTGAAGTTTTTAGGCGCAATATCCGTATCATCCCGGGGAATTTTACAAAGGGATTACGCCCAATATTGACAAAACAAGTAAATCTTACGAGGTCTTATATTGTGATTCTCGCCTATTCTCCAGATTAGGCGGGGTAAAGTCTACTCATAAAACATGGGCGTTATTGATTTAAGGAGTTCTCAAACCTACGAGGCTGTTTCAGACGATCGTCTCAAGGATGAGGATAATGCCATTTGGGTAATGGACTTACCCTCCGATGTTCGCCAAACCTGGATCAAGCGGATCTACTGGCTCCGCTGGGTCGATCGCCTGGCCGAACAAGAGCAGGTTGTGTATCAAGGCGATCGCTTCAAAACATTTCAACAGGCTTGGCAGCGATTGCGGGAATTAGGCCAGGTCGCCCCACAGGATCATCACTGGGAGATCCTGAGCTATCTCGCTCAGCTCTGGTTTCAATCGTCACCTAATCCGGTGACTGAGGCGGCTATTCAGGCCTGGGATAGCTATGTCGAAGCAATGGCGGTATACCATCACCGCGATCTCAAAATTGACACCTTGGCAGACTACGAGCAAATGCTGGAGCGGATCGCGGGATCATTTTTTCAGTGTTTTCCGTATCAGCAGCCCAATCACCTCCAGGCCGCTCGCTTTTTCGGTTTGGTCGATCAGTTTTACAATAATTTGCGAGATTTACGGGAAGATTCGCTTCAGGGGCTGTGCTATTTCCCCGAAGAGGTGCTGGATCGCTTTAACCTGCGTCGCCGTGATTTGCTGGCGATGTCCTGCTTTAATGATCCAAATTACTTTAGCCTGATGGAATTTTGGATTGAAGATTATCTCCCCCAAATTCGCCGAAAAACAATCCGACTCGCCTTAGCTAATGATTTACATCCGTCGTGGAAGCAGATGCGAGACTGGTGTATTCACCGCTATGGCCGAGTAGAGCGGGTGCTAAAGCAGTGTGGCTATAATTTTGCGCTGTTTCCTGAGCAATACTGGCAGGAG
This sequence comes from Cyanobacteria bacterium P01_H01_bin.119, assembly GCA_039177155.1. Lineage (GTDB taxonomy): Bacteria > Cyanobacteriota > Cyanobacteriia > Phormidesmidales > Phormidesmidaceae > JBCBZT01. The sequence continues at coordinate 1,468 of JBCDFX010000143.1, read as the reverse complement.
GTTCGGCGAGATTTGGCCCACTACCATAGCTTGACTCGTATAGGTAAGGCGGCAGAGGTGCACCGCGCCTATCGCATTTACGGCATGGCGCGATTTTTAAAGCTGAGCCCAGTCACGCTAAACGTCCTAGAGACCGGGCTCAAGGCTTTGGAGCAGGGCCACAATCATCGACCGCCTGGCAAAGGGCTGTCGTAATCACAGAAACAGGGTACTACCAGCAAGTCGGCGAAAACGACAAATGCCAATAGTGCATCTGCTAACCATTAGTTAGACGCTGTAAAGGTCAGAGTCCGCACGCTACCGGGTTCTCCTACGGGGTTAGCTTCGCCGCCATTATGGGAGAGGGATACGGCACCTGCGTTGCCTGTTGTAATGCGAATTTCCTGTTCGGCTGTCCAGGTTTGCGCGGAGCCCTGGGCTAAGATTCCTTCATAGACAGAGGTGCCATCGGCAATCACCCGCATCCAAGCGTCTCCATTTAAGTTGACGCTAACCACAATAGGGGCTTCAGAGGACGATTCGGGGGTTCCGACATCAGATTCTGGATCTTGAGGGGTAGCTGTAGCATTGTCAGATGCAGTCACAGAACCATCTGGTCCGGCCCCTTCGTCCAAAGCTGACTCAGAGGCTGATTCAGCATTTGATGGCGTGCCTCTCTGAGACTCAACCCCGACGGTTTGGGTCAGGGCGATCGCGCCACCGACGACTACGGCAAACGCCCCAGCAATTCCTAGGGGCACCAGAGGAAGCCCGCGGGCTGTGTCAACTTTCTCTACTAAAGCCACTGAAGGCTTGGGCTGCTGAGAGGCTACGGGGTTTTCCGTTGCCGAACTACTTCCCATAAACGCCACGCTAGCAGGCTGGACATCAAAAGCTTGGGCAATGGCGGTGCCATCTAAACCCAGGGCGTCCCCATATCGTCGAATAAAGCCTTTGATAAAGACAGATTCCGGCAAAACCTCAGCATCACCAATTTCAATGGCCCGAAGCAGGGTCGTGCGAATAAACGTTTCCGAGGCGACATCGTCAATTGGTTTGCCCAGCCGCTCTCGCTGCTGTTGCAGATAGGCACCAATATTGGAAAGCTGTTCTAGTTGGGCAGGATTTAAATTAGCCACGCTAGGTCACTCAGCGATTAACACTTACCCACGATTCTATGTCAAATTAATGCATATCTTAATGTAAGCCGAGGGATAATTTTTATCGCCATGGGACGCTGCCGCACTATTTTGAGTTGGGCTGTTGGTCTGTGCCTGCTATTGGGCACAACGGCCTGCGGAGGCTCCAGTATTTTAACGGGCCTGGCTGGGTCTGCCGACTACACTTACCGAACAGCTAGCACTGACGGTATTGGCAAAATTTACCTGGGCCGGGAGATTGCCCAGGTAATGGGCCATCGGGGAGCTTACTGGCTAGAGCGCCCTAGCCGGTCAATGCAGGAGCGCCCCGAGGCCGCGATCGCCGCCCT
>JBCDFX010000142.1:0-9426 GCA_039177155.1 Cyanobacteria bacterium P01_H01_bin.119 | reverse complement strand
CGCCTGGAATATCGCGCCACTTACATCCCTGAACCACTACGTAAAAGATGGCATTGATTACGGCCCACATATCCGCTGAGCGAGGGCGACCGCCAGGTTTTGCAGGTGGAATCAACGGCTCTATCAGCTCGAACTGTTCTCAAGTTAGGTCACTTGTGTATGCTTTACTCATGGCTCCCACGGTGCTGTTGCTCTTCAACTTCAGCTTATCCGTGTGAGCTTTTCTACGTCAGTTTCGGCTTTTCATACAGCCTCTAAGCGATCGGAGATGGTCGTGTAAATTCGCGCTAGCCGCCCGACGAGTTTTTGGAACTGGCGGAGTTGTTTAATGGGTCAGCCATCGATCATCTTATTAGTACTACGAGATGACTTACCCTCAGCGCTACTATCAATCTTCTGTATTGCCAGCGTCGCTGATGCGCCATGAATCAGTAAGGAGACAATTACCACAACCGTTGTTGCCTGCCAAAGAACGTCAATGTTATCAAAGCTGCCGTTGTTTTGCCCGTAGGCCAGATAGTAAAAGGACCCGAACCCGCGAATACCCAGAAATGAAATGGCGCGTTTCTCTAACTTTCTAAGGCGGAGTCCCCTAAGCGACAGCATGCCAGTTAGGGGACGCACCAGCAGGAGCAAAATCAACGCTACCGCTAGGCTTTGGAGCGAAAAAAGAGAAATGCTGCTGGTTGCGATAAATCCGCCAAGGGCTAGCAATAGCAGACTAAGTAAAATTTCCTCTAGCTGGGTAGCGAACTGATAGGGTTTCTGATGATAGCTGTGGCCTCTAGCAATTTTTTGGCGTCCGGCTACCGCAGCGGCAAACACGGCTAAAAAACCATAGCCGTGAATTAGTTCCGCCAGGCCATAGGCCAGAAAAATGGCTGCGATAACCAGCAGGCCCTCATTAGTTTCTTCGCGATCGGCTTCATCCGAGTAGCAAAACACATACTTGCTTAAAACCCAGCCAATCCCAATCCCTACAAGCGTTCCAGCAATAACGCGATAGAGCAAATCGACGGCTAGCCACTCAACCAGCCAGCCGCCCAGTGTACTTTCCTCTGTTAGCCTCAGCGCTAGGTAAACAAACGGAAAGGCCAGCCCGTCGTTAAGTCCTGCTTCAGTCGTCAGGCTAAAGCGAGTGGGGTCTTCACCGCCTTGGTTGGGCGGACCGACTTGAACACTGCTGGCCAGCACCGGATCGGTTGGGGCCAGCAGCGCACCCAGCAGCACTGCCGCCGCCACTGATAGATTTAGAAAAAAATACCCAAGCAGCGCTGTAGCCAGGATAAACAGCGGCATGGCAATTCCCAGCAGTCGCCAAGTTGAGACCCAGGTCTGGAAGCGAAATGGGCAGTCAATTGCCAGCCCAGCTCCAGCTAAGGAGACAATGACAATGAGCTCAGTTAGGTATTCAGTAATATGAGCTTGCAGTGGATTAGTAACCGGATCGAGCGTTGGTAGCCCCAGCGGTAAGCTAAATAGCAGCGCTGCTAACAGCACATAAATAACGGGTATGCCAATAAATCGAATCCCCCGAAGGCTGGGTAGCCGGGTCAGTCCCAGGGTGGCTAGGCCAAAAGCAATGTAGAGAAGAACTTTAGGTTCCACAAGTGTGACCGATCAATGAAGCTACCTGCTACAACGTATCAGGTAACAGCCTGCTCAGCTAAAGCTCAATGAACATAACTAATTGATATTGAGTCTTCGCCACTGCGTCCGGGGGGTGAGAGAACATCCATAACTTTTATCGTTGCCAATGGCGACCAGATTCCAGACGCAGAAAAGAGAAACTTATAGCTCGTATTTGACATTGCGTTTCAAGCCTTCTGCAATTCGCGAAGCTTTCCAAAGATTTTGCGATAGACTTGGTTATATAGAAAGTCAATTCTAAATAGAATTAGTTCTATGGATAGAGACAGCAAACTGCACAGCAGATTTGCGATCGCTCTCTATTAACGTTCAAAAGCGGACTCTTGTGGCTTTCCTATTGCCGAGACGGCAGGACGCATAGAGCACTGCAAAGAGTACAGCGCTCTATGCCTGTCTTCTTCTAGCTTTTGACAACTCACCAATGATGATGACCGCTGCGATCGCCGGCGCGAAATCTGATTTTTCAGCACACACGCACCGGGATGCAGTTGGAGCAATGGGTTGACTCGTTGCCTGCCCGGATACGCGGAGCCAACCGCCTAAGGATCCAGGCTACCCCTGCCGTCCAAGCCCCCAAGATTTGAATTAAGGAGGAATTACAGCATGAATTTTTTGTCCGATTTCTTTGCGCTCTTTGTGGACAAGTTGCAGTCCCCCACGCTGGGCTTTCTGATTGGGGGTATGGTCGTTGCCGCCCTCAACAGCCGCCTGCAAATTCCAGATTCGATTTATAAGTTCATCGTCTTTATGCTGCTGATTAAAGTCGGCCTGAGCGGCGGCGTTGCCATCCGCAATGCCAATCTGGCCGAGATGCTTTTGCCCGCAATCTTCGCTGCGGTGATCGGCATTTCGATCGTGTTCATTGCAAGCAACACGTTGGCTAGGCTACCCGGTGTCAAACCCTTAGATGGCATTGCCACCGGGGGCTTGTTCGGTGCAGTAAGTGGCTCTACCCTCGCTGCCGGTATTACGCTGCTGGAATCAGAAGGGATGCAGTACGAGCATTGGTCTGCTGCCCTCTATCCCTTTATGGATATCCCGGCGCTAGTAACAGCGATTGTCGTAGCGAGCGTTTATGCCAGTAAACAGAAGCGCGACAAGTATCTTAAAAACAACGAATACATCAGAAAAGAAGAATATAGCGGTGTGCAGGCCGTTGCCGCAGGTAAATATTCTAATATTGACCGACCTAATGCAGCAGGCGGATCTCGTAACAAGCAGGATATTGTTGCAAGAGGATATCCCGAGCGTGATACGGCAGACAAGCGGGTCAAGATCTGGCCCATTATCAAAGAAAGCCTCCAAGGATCTGCCCTATCGGCACTTCTACTCGGTCTCGCCCTAGGCATCCTAACCCAACCTGAGAGCGTCTATGAAGGCTTCTTCGATCCTCCGTTCCGTGGTCTGCTTTCGATTCTGATGCTGGTCATGGGTATGGAAGCTTGGGCAAGGCTTGGCGAATTGCGCCAGGTGGGTCAGTGGTATGCCTTATATGCTTTATTAGCGCCGTTGCTTCATGGCTTTATTGGCTTTGGTCTAGGTTATATTGCCCATATCACTACGGGCTTTAGCCCCGGCGGCGTCGTCCTGTTATCTGTTATCGCTGCCTCCAGTTCGGACATTTCCGGGCCACCCACTTTAAGGGCCGGTATTCCGTCAGCCAACCCTTCCGCTTACATTGGCTCGTCCACAGCCGTCGGCACGCCGATCGCTCTGGCGATATGTATCCCATTCTTTATTGGGCTTGCCCAAGCAACGATGGGCAGCTGATTCCGCTCCTTAGTCTTGGGAGAGAGATCCCTCCTAACTCCTAGCGCAATGCTCAACCTCTCTCCCCTTTCCTCGTAGCGAGATATTGTCCCGCAGTATTTAGAATGCTTCAACACCCTTTTTACCCTTGAGTACTATGGAATCTTCATCATCAGGCCCTTCTCCTCGCTGGGGCAATTGGTTTAATGGCACCCATATCGTTCGTTTGCTAGAGCTGGTGCAAGACTTAATTGTAATTTCGTTGTGCGTTGGCCTATTTAGCTTTATGGTGATGCAGCTGCAAGAGATGTTTCTGTCGCTATTGCCCCCGTTGAACTTCCCCCAGGTCACGGCTGATATTTTGTTCTTGCTAATTCTGGTGGAATTGTTTCGACTGCTGATTATTTATCTAAAGGAGCATCGCGTTTCGATTGGCGTGGCAGTGGAGGTTTCGATTGTCTCGGTGCTGCGAGAGATCATTGTCCGAGGTATTTTGGAAACGCCGTGGGTTCAAGTGATGGCGGCCTGCTCTTTTCTAATTGTACTGGGGGGCTTATTAGTCGTCCGCGCATGGATTCCGCCTACCTTTGATGGTGTTGACCCAGAGCAGCAGGTCTCTCGCCGTCACCGAATACGCTTTGCTCAAGCGCTAGCTGAAAGGGAGGGCAATCTAGATACTGAATCGTTTCATCCTTAAAACTGACGGTCAATGATAATGCCTGCACTTATCATTTGGCACTGCCATTAAGCGTTAGTTTTTACTCGATTTATTGCTTTTATTGCAAACCTTAATTATTCAGTCTGGGCCAATAATTTCTTCGCCAGCGTCAGCGTTTGGCAGGCCAGAAATACAGCCTTTAAGTTCAATGTACACAAGTGTCAGGAGGTAAAGTATATGACTCAGCAAGCTACTAAGCTCGTGATCGTCACCGAAAAGTTGCTGCTAAATAAAGTCGCCAAAATCATTGACGAAGCGGGCGCTCCCGGTTACACGGTGATCGAAACGGGTGGTAAAGGCAGCCGCAATGTGCGCTCGTCAGGAAAGCCCACTGTTGGTGACGCCTTTACAAACATAAAATTCGAGGTGCTCACCCCTAGTCGGGAGATGGCCGTAAAGATTTCAGATGAGGTCGCGGCGCAGTTTTTTGACGATTATTCGGGTATTTCCTATCTTTGTGACGTGATGGAAGTACTGCACGCTCACAAGTTTTGAGTCAAAATTCAGCTGCTCAAATCCAGCACGATCAGATCCAAAAGCCGGGGCCTAGCTCCGGCTTTTGTTGCGTTAGCCAGCTTGCTCGCCGCACCCAGTCTCACTAAATTAGTGGATGGAAGAGCGGCTTGACTCGCAACCCATCCCAACCTCTCGGCGGATTGCTGTGGATCTCTCGAAAAATAAGGGATACGTTTAGGGCCGCTCAGACCATTTCCACTGCGCGGCTTTAGCCCAACTGTGATAGCTTAAAGCGAACCATTGACCACAGTTGAGTGTATGCTTTCCCAGTCCACCCCCAAAACAATCTTTTTGCTGGTGTCTATGGTGGGCTGGCTGATTGTCGGCGCGGTGCTGATTTACCTCTTTCCCGCTGCTGCCAATTGGATTAACCCTGGTGAGTTGACCGATCGCTGGATGGAAACCCTCTCGCGGGGCAGCTACGATCCAAATCTTGCAACGGTCGTTGGAAGCGTAACCCTGGCCGTTACCGTTGTCGCTAATATTGTTTGGTATCAGTGGTTTGACGAGCGCTTTTAGGACGCACTCAGAGTTGTCATCGCTCGGTAATCTCTGGTTTTTTATATTTGATTGGTTATGCCTCAATCCCGGCCTGTTGCTACAGAGTGAGTCTTGGGGAGTGCTCAGCGATCGCTGGGAACCGTTTTGCTCGACTGGCAGCCCTACCCCGGATGCCTATTTAGAGTTTGAGGGCTACACCTACAGATGGTGTGAGCAATCTGACCGTAGCTATATCTCTAAGCTTCTGATGAGATGCGACGCAGCAGTTGGGAAATTTGGGCGGCATCTTTGGCCTCAGGAACAGCGCTTAAATAGGCGTTGAGATCGTCAAATGCGGCTAAAAACTGCCCTTGCTGAAAATACAGCAGGCCGCGATCGCGCTTTTCTCTCATATTGTCGGGGGCGACAACCAGCAGCAGATCCACAATCGTCAGAGCGGCTGCGGGGTTTTGCTGATTTAAGAAAATCATCTTTAGATTTGTCAGCATGCGGGCCAAAAAATCTTGGGGCGTCACCATCGTCAAATGCTGAGGCTGTAGGGTAGCGCCGGCACCATAAATTTGCTGGAGACGCGTTTGGCAGTCGGCCTTAAATAAAATTTCACCCTGATGAAACCCATCGACAAAAACCGACATTTCATTCACCAGGGGACGAATTAAAAAATGCCCTGGAAAATTGATACCAACCATCGGAAAGTTTAGCCGCTTTGCCACTTCTAAATAAACCAAAGATAGGGTGATTGGAATCCCAAGACGGCGATCGAGAACGTGGTTAAAGTAGCTGTTGGCTGGATCGTAGTAGGCTTTTTGATTGCCCCGGAATCCCATTGTTTCAAACAAATGCTGATTGATGGTTTTGAGCACCCGCAGCGGATACCGCTCCGTAGGCAGTTGGGGCGCGATCGCGGCTGCCATATCGTCTAGCTGTGTCAGATAGGGCTCAAACTGTAGCTGGGGATGGGCTGACTGGGCAATTGCCAAGGCCGCGATCGCCAGATCAACCTGGTCGTCTGGCTTTTGTAGTTCCTGCCGGAGGCGCTGATGTGCCGAAGAAATATCCATAAATCTGTTTCAACATGACCGATTTTTTCAACGTGGTCGATTCAAAGGGGCTTAAGGCTCTCGGTAGTCCTGACCGGTGCCATACTTCAGCGCATCCTGCCAGCGGCGGTAGCGATACTGCCAGTCCGGCGGTAGCACTTCTGCCAGTCCTTTTGCCTGCTGCACCAGCGGAAAGAGAGCGCTGCTGCCCGCCAAGTTGCCGTAGTGCCCCAGCCAGCGCACCAGCTCTAGGGGGCCGACTTGAGGCATAATCTTGGCTACCAGAACCGGATGGACAATGGAGGTTTTAAGCAGTGTTTTGGCCAGGGCCGGAAACTGCACCACGTCCTGCAAAAATGGCTTAAGCACACCGTCTCCCAGACTTGCCATATCCTGAAAAATTGCTGCCAGCGTCTGGTTAATGCGATTGGGCGGCAAGTTTTGCGCCATCCCCACGCTCATGGACTTTTGGAATAGCCAGGTAATCGATAAATTGGGCTGGTAGGGCTGCAGCCAGCCCAAACTATCGGCGTCTAGGCAGTCTTGGGTTAGGGCATCGTCAATGCCGGTGGTCAACCGATGTAAATGGCGGATCATTGCCCCAAATCCACCAAAACTTAGGGGGGACTGGTTGCCGCTGCTGTCGCCAACCGCCAGCGATCGCCCCCAAGGGTAGCGCAGTGGACTATCGCGGTAGCAGGGAAAGAACCCAAACAGCGCCCGCTTAAGCTGTAAATCGTCTAGCGTTACTGACTGATACTGGGGCAGTAGGGCAAAGTAGTCATCAAACAGTGTTTCTAAGCTGGGGCGATCGGGGTGGGCATCAATATAGGTAAATAGATAGGTCGTGCGACCATCCCGGGCCGGAAACGCCTCCCAAAAATACTGCCGCTGATCCTGAATCGGGGTAAAGGTGGCAATCAAATCCCCGGTTTCGTTGCTGGGGTAGCCCGTCGCGCAGGTGCCCACCACCAGACAGACGGCATCGGGTCGCTGCCGGCCCCGCGCCTGCAGCGCAATGGGTGAGAAGTGCCCCATCGCATCAATTAGCAGCCGGGTCGTCAGCTCTCGTCCGGCTGTGACCTGCACGCCATCGGGATGCACCACTGCTGATTGAAAGGCGGTTTCTTCAAGCAGCTGCCCCCCCGCCGCTAGGAAGGTTTGCTTCAGATGCTCTAACAAAAACACCGGGTCAACGCCTATATTAAGCACGTCTTTGACCCAGAGATCGTCGCTCCCTAAAAAGCTAATGCGCGCCGGATTGTATTCCGATGCGATCGCCTTTTCTAGCTCTGCCTCGCTTAGTAGCCCCAGATCCACCAGCTCGGCCAGCTCCTTACGAGAGATATTCCACTCCTGATCGCGCCCTCGGAGCTTGCCCCGCTCCACCAGGGCCACGCGCCAACCCCGCTGAGCCAGCGCTGCCCCCAGCAAAATACCCAGCGTTCCGCCGCAAATTACTGCGTCGTAATCCAGTGGTTTGCCCAGGGCGTCAGCGCTGGTTTCCATCACAGCGGGAACTGGCAGAGTGCCCTGCTTTAACCCCTGCCAACGCCGATCGGCTGTGCGGAGTCCGGCCAAAACGTTTCCAGGTAAGGGACTCAGAAATTGTTCGGTCAAACCCATAGGAACACTTAATTTGAAAGAAGGCTGAGCCTTGATCCTAACGTTATTGATGCGTCGTAGCCTATTCTAAAAGGCCGAGCGATCGCCCTGGAGAAATTTTCAACGCATGGCCCGCCCACGCTTAATTGAACCAGATGGCAAAGCCAATAAAATTGCCGCCAAATGCGCTGAGCAGCGATCGCCAGGTTTCTGCCTCCGTCAGCTCTCCCGTCTCTAGATACGGCAAGGCTGCGCCCCCCTGCACCCACAGCACCAAATCAAACTGGCCAGGCTCTTGGAACACCCGCCGCAGATTGATGCCTTGGCTCTGATCAAAGCGCCAGTGGGGCAGCAGCTTTTCCCCGGTTAGCAGATCATCGGCTGCCTCTAGCGATCGCAGCCAGGTTTCTATTTGCTCGGCTGTAACTGTTGCCGGCACAACACTGGTCTGCCCAGGATTGGGAACCCATTCGCGATCGTTATCCTCTTCCGAAAGAATGCTGTCCCAGGATTGACGGCTCAGGCTCAAAACCGAGCGGGCATGGGCCAGCGCCAGCGAGAGTCGCTGCGGTACTTGGGGCTCAAAATGCAGCAGATGCAGTGCTGCAACGGCATCAACCCAGTTTAATAGGCCCCTTTCTCCCACTTGAGGAACGTCGTAGGGCGTTTGAATATTGGCAAAGAACAGTTGCCCCAACCGCTCAAAATACTCTTGGGTATCGTAGGCCAAAATCGTATCTGCGATCGCCATCAGCAGGTTGCAATAGCCTCGCAGCCAGTACCCATCTCCGGTGTCAAAGGCAATGGTGACCGCCTGTGCTCCTTCCGGCAGTTCCTCAGGGATAGCTCGATTGTAAAGGCGGTAAATTTGCCAAAATGACTCTTGCGGGCTAAGGCGTTGGTCACCATTGAGATCAAGGCGAATCGCCGTAAAGTTAATCGGGAGCTTGACTGAGGCATCGCCAACCTCGCCGAGCGTCGTCGCTGCCGTTTGCAGGTTTTGCTCCAGGGTTTTGAGCACGCCCTGCCATTGCTGATAATCGATGGTCTCAGGGTTAGGGTTGGCAGGCACAGGCAATCTGAGAAACGGTAGCCCAAATTGTCTTGCCGGTTCAGGGTTCAACCCATAGCGGTAAAGATCTTGGGCCAAGGTTTCTACAGCGCCAAAAAATTGCAGCATCCCAAGACCAAAATGGGCTTGAGCCTCCTGTGGGTGAGATTGTAAGTACCTTTCATAGGCGTCCTCGCCCGCTGAGATGCCTGCCTCAGAGAGATAAAGATTGATCTCAGGCGGTTGATCGGCAGCGGTTGCCCCAGGCAGCCTCAAGATGCTGCTGCTGCTCAGCAGAATCAGCACAACCAGGATCAAAATAAGTTTGAACTTTTTAGACGCCATACCCATAGTTGCTATCCTCCGCTGCGCTTTGAAAACAGCCGAAAATACAAAGATTGGCTCAGTTCTTTGATGGGAAACGCAATATATGTGATGGGATTGATGGTCACAATAATATTGCGCACATTGCGTTTGGCCAAAGCCACCACTGCGGCGGCCACCCAATTGGCCCCCATCACACCCACCGGATTGAGGTTGCTCTTAAATGGTCCCAGCACCACTTTACGAATCACGCAGGGCGCATCTATCCGTCT
>JBCDFX010000141.1:0-9473 GCA_039177155.1 Cyanobacteria bacterium P01_H01_bin.119 | reverse complement strand
TCATTTGCTCCGCCGTTCCACCCGTAAACCGAATCTCTAGCTCAACGGGCCGGACAGATTGCAGCGACCGAGCGATCGCCACCGTATGCTCACTCATCTGCCGCTGATACTCGGCGGCTTTTTCCGCTCCTACCGCTGGAATCAGCCGGGTTTTAGTCGTGCCGGGAACCGGATAGCGCGTAAAGACAATTAGCCGCTCTCCCATCGGCCCCATCCAACTGGCTCCATTTTATTCGCCCCGCCGATTTCCAACTGCCATCTGTAAAATCATGGGGAACCCGCCGTCCTGGTGATACTTATCCGCCCATGATTTGAGCATGACATCTAGCTCTTTTAGCGCCGCGTCTTTGTCTGCCGGAGCAATATCAAACACCTCTAAAATTCTCATCACTCCCGGCTTTTCGGCAACCCAGTCCTGCAGAAGCTGAAAGAAACGTGCGACATCCTGAATCATGGCAAACACCCGCTCGCGTTCACCTCTGGGCGCATAAGTGGTTCGGGTCAGCACATAGAACGGAATTTTGAGTAGGGGAGATTCAACCGGCATCACCGTGCCGGAGTGGAGCAGTCGAAACTTAATATGCTCAGACATAGCATCACTCAGAGAAATGCGACGCTCCGACGGCAAATCTATTTGGGACTGGGTGTGCAACAGCACAATCAGCTCGTCAAATTCAAACGCGTTGAGCAGACGCGCCTGAGGCAAATTATCGGGCAGGGACGCCTCAAGTTCTTCCTTCTCACTGGCAAGCAGTCCGTTCCAATCAATCCGAGAAGTGCCCTGCTTCCATGGATATTGCTCTTGCCAAAGATGGGGTAGCCCAACTAAGTAGTAAGGCTCTTGGGATGCCAGCGTCTTTAGGGCTTTCCCCTCTTCCAAAGCCGCTTCTACCTCTTTAACAATCACCCGGACTCGCTTAGGCTCGACGTGATAGAGAAACCCCGTTTTGCGCAGGTTTCTGCCCTGTTCGAGATAGGTACTGTAAATGGAAAACTTCGCCGCCGTTGCCGCCGCATCTAAAAATGCGCCGTAGCGATGACCGCCTACCTTCATCGTATTGAGAGCGAGATAAAGCAGAACTTGATCTGCAGCACTAGCAGGTAGTGCCTCGATATCGTCTGGGCTGTGATTGGCAGATGCGGAGTCAGATAAGCTGGCCACTAAAATGATTCAATCGGTTATGGGGAGTACATTTTATAGAGCCGTTGCACATCTTACAACAGATCTCTACAGCAATGTGCAGGATCTTGTGAATCACTTATCGCATGTCCGGTTCCCCTAAATTGCCCGCTCCTGTGATCGAGAGGCTGGACGGTGCAGTTGACTAAGAATGTCCACAAAATCAAAAAACTGCTTCAAACTGGATAGGATATGGGCCTGTCTTGTCTACAAACTGCAAAAAGTAGGGCTAGACAAGAAGAGTGTTCCACTAAGGTGTGAGCAATTTAGGCGGATTTACCGCCATTGTCTATCCAATGTTTGTGTTTTGTTCCCTGGGATTTAAGCATCAAGGAGATAACTATGGCTCGCAGTCCACGAGTCTTTACAGATGGTTTAGTCATGTCGTTACGGAGTCATGACATCGATGAGATTATAGCGGCTATCCGCTTTTGGGAGCTTGAGAGCACTCAGATTCGGCCTGGTGCCGCTGACGGCCAGCTCTGCCAGATTCAGATGGAAGGGGTGCAGATCATATACGCTCAATTGGGATGTACGGTTCGCACGTTGGGAAGCGGACCGCCCAATACGATTGCTTTTGGGATTGCCAATAACGATGTAGGGCGCACCGTATGGCAGGGTCACGAGTGCCATTACGATCAAATCTATGTCAACACCAACCGGGAGGTCGATTTTAAGACGCCGGATCATTATGAGCAATTTGTGATTACAGTTGATAAAACGCTGCTGTTTCAAGTAGCCGATAGCTGCCAGCGGCGGGATTTGGCTAAGGAACTGCGTCAGAAAAGCGTTATTGATGCTGATCCCCAAGCGCTACAGCAGCTTCGAACATTGCTCTCTAATGCGCTTAAACGGCACTTGCAGGCCGGGATGAATCCTCTGGAGACTGACTCTCCCCTGCCTCTGCCGGGTCGGGAGGCGGAGACCCTAATTCATGGCCTAATTGAGTCTATTCCACCGTCTGATTCGAGCCTGAATCAAAAGCTTCGCCCCTTTAAGCGCACGCGTTTGGCCAAGCAGGTTGAGGCTTATATGCTCAATCATTTAGATACACCCCTGTCGCTGCAAGATCTATGTGAGGTGGTAGGCACCAGTGAGCGATCGCTGCACTATGCGTTTCACGATTTGTTTGATATGAGCCCGATGGCCTATCTAAAAGCCCATCGGCTAAACCAGGTGAGACGGCAGCTAAAGGCAGCCACTCCAGAGGCTGATCGGGTGATTGATGTTGCTAAGCAGTGGGGCTTTCACCATATGGGGCATTTTTCGGTAGACTACAAAGCTATGTTTGGCGAGTCGCCCTCAATCACGCTGCGCCGATTTGCTGGCTAAGGCGCATCATCAGCTGGTCGCAGAAGCCTTGAAGGGTAAGCGATCGCCGACCAAAGTCAAATAGGGGCTGGAAGCGCTGATTTCGCAGTGCTTTTGACTGATAACAGCCCCCCAAAAGTCCCTCAGAGGCACAGGCAAAGAAAACCTTAAAAAATGCAAATTTGGCGTGACCGCTGCGCTAATTCCTGCTTCCCAGAGACAATGGAGCAAAGGGATGCATTTTTGCCACGGTTATGAGTCTTTGTCTGAATTCTCGTTGTCATCAGCCCAATCACCCCGGCAATAGCAGCGCCGTATTTTGCCAAGCCTGCGGTACGACGCTGACGCTGCAGGGTCGCTACCGGGTCATGCGGTTGCTGAGCGATCGCAGCGGCTTTGGCCGAGTGTATGAGGCCTATGAGCAGAACTGCCCCAAGCTTCTCAAGGTGCTCAAAGCGTCGTTTAATGAGACACCTAAGGCGCTAGAGCTGTTTGAAAAAGAGGCAATGGTGCTAAGCCAGTTGCACCATCCCGGCATTCCTCGGATTGAGCCAGATGGCTACTTTCAGGTGTCAGTAAAGGGGTTAGATTACCCCTTGCACTGCATCGTTATGGAAAAAATTGAAGGACTAAATCTGCGGCAGTGGATGCAGCAGCAGGGCAGTCATCCTATTGGCGAGGCACAAGCACTGCAGTGGATACAGCAGCTTGTAGAAGTGCTGCACTTGATTCACCACCAGAACTACTTCCACCGCGACATTAAGCCGGAGAACATTATGCTGCGGGAAACAGGGCAGCTAGTACTGGTAGATTTTGGGGCAGCGCGGCAGATTACTGAAACCTACCTGGCTCAAATTGGTCAGTCGGGGGGCATTACAGCACTGAGTTCGGCGGGCTATACGCCGCCGGAGCAAGAGCAGGGGCAGGCGGTACCCCAGTCCGATTTTTATGCGTTGGGGCGGACGTTTGTTTATCTCTTAACGACTAAGCATCCGACCGATCAGACCATTTACGATCCCTTTAGCAATGAGTTTGTATGGCGCAGCTTTGCGGCTCATATTTCGCCGCCGCTGGCCCAACTCCTTGACGATATGATTGCGCCTCGGGCCATTGATCGGCCTAAAAATACCGCCGAGATTTTAAATCGATTGCACCAGATCCGCGCCGGTTTGAGTGCTTCAGACTTACAAACGCCTACCCAAGTTGAAGCAACCCTGGAATTGGACCCTTTATCGCCGTCGCCAACTCGCGAAGATCGAGCTAGGCCATCGTCTCAGACAGCGTGGCAGGGCGGGAGAACGCAAAATATTGAGGAACGGAAAACGCTCAGGCTGCGCCGCTGGTGGCTGGGGGGGGCAGGCTGTGCTGGGCTAATTGCTGTCGCAGCGGTGAGCGGCTGGTATTTTAGCGATCGCGCCTTGCTGCCAGCGGCAGAGGAAACCCCGCAACATCAGGCTCAAAAATCGGTTTTGCTGGTGCGCACTTTGTCCGGGCATACTAGCTCAGTGAACGCGATCGCGCTGATTCCTGGGGTTAATCAACTGGTGAGCGGCAGCGCCGATACCACCATCAAACAGTGGAATTTGACCACAGGCGGCGAAATCCGCACTTTAACAGGCCACACCAGCTTTATCAATGCTCTGGCGTTAAGCCCCAGCGGCCAAATTTTAGCCAGCGGCAGCGCCGACAAAACCATTCGGCTATGGGATTTAACGACGGGCGATTTGCTCGGCGTGCTGACCGGGCACGTCAGCTCAGTCAATGCCTTAGCCATTAGCCACAGCGGCCAGCGTCTGATTAGCGGCAGCGCCGACGGCACAATCAAAATTTGGGCCTTAGATACCTATCAAGAACTCGCCAGTTTTCAGGCCCATCCCAGCGCCATTAATGCGCTGGCGGTCAGTTCGGACGACAGCTTTTTTGTGACGGGCAGCGCCGATCGCACCCTTGCTTTATGGAACCTCGATACGGGAACTGAGCGCTCCAGCCTGAGAGGCCACGATAGCTACATCAATACCCTAACGACGACACCAGATGGTCAATATCTCATTAGCGGCAGCGCTGATACCACGATTAAAATTTGGAATTTTCAAGACAGCAGCCCAAATTCGGTGGAAACGTTGACAGGGCACAGCAGCTTTGTAAACGATTTGGTGATCACCCCCGATGGTCAAACGCTAATGAGTGCAGGCACTGATGAAGTCGTAAAATTCTGGGATTTGCCCAGCGGTCAACTGCGCTACACCGTAACGGGCTTTGACAGCTATATCGACCAGCTGATCCGCCTGCCAAACGATCAGCTCATCACAGCCCGCCGGGAAGATTCCACCATCCGGGTTTGGGTTGTTCAATAGCTGCTCAGTAAAAGGAGTTCGGTGGCCCAAAAGGGAAGTGGCATACTAAAAAGAAAGTGATCGCTTTAGCTGTCTCTTTGGATTGTGAGGTATTGCGTAGGTGAGCTTAATCGTCCTTTACTGGATTTTGCTAGTAGTGATGGCGGTGGGCGTTGTGGGCGCATGCGTGCCGGGCCTACCGGGTGCAAGCTTGATTTTAATCGGCACGCTGGTCTGGGGACTGGCAGCGGGGTTTGCCGGAGTAGGTTGGGCTTTGGGCACAGTGATTGTGGTACTGGGCTTAAGTTTTGTAATCGATTATTTAGCAGCTTACCTGGGCGCTAAGCGAGTGGGAGCAAGCACCTGGGGGCAGGTGGGGGCGATCGCGGGCATGATTCTGGGCTTTTTGGGGCTGCTGCCGGCGCTGCCGGTAGGCGGACCGCTGGCGGGTATTTTGCTGGGGGCGATCGCCGGTGGATTTTTAGGCGAATTTCTATATCGGCGCGACTTAGACGCGGGGCCGCGCACCGTACTGGCCCTAAAAGTTAGTCTGGCCATTGTCGTCGGTACGCTAATTGGCAATATTTTAGAAGGATTGCTGGCGCTAGTGGCCGTCGCAGTGTTTGTGCTGACAACCTGGTCAACGGTAATGGCTGGATAACCCCAGCAGAAGACGCTTAAGCAGCCGGCTAAAGAAGTTCTGATTGCTCAAGGCATTAATGGGACGAGCAAGCAAGGCAATAAAGAGCTGAACTCTTGGATTAAAAGACAGTGACAAAGACGATAAATCTGAAGCAACCGCCTTAGATGAGGACGATGCGATCGCACCCAGCCAGTCTGCCAAAACTCAAGCTGTCGAAATTGAGTCTAAAGCCTAGATTTCGTCCCAACTTTACTTGCCAGACTGGCCCAAAAATCCGACAAATGGTTCAAACTCTGCCGCTAGCGCCGCACGGCTGCTCACTAAGGTTGGAAAAGGCCGAGAGCGATAATTTTCTCCCGGATGTAGCGGAAATACCGGACAGTGATCTAGCGGTGTCCAGCAGCCGCCAGCGGCCTGCAAAATTGGCCAGACGGCCGCAATATCCCAAATTTTAGGCGTCGCTTCCACCGCACCCAGACTAATCCCTGCTGCAACAGTCAAAATATTGTAGGTAGCGACCCCCAGCATCCGAATTTTGCAGGGAAAGGAGCGGCGCAGCACGTCTGTGCTGCGAGCGCATAGGCTAAAAAAATGGCTGCCAGAGGGCGCATCGGGGCTGGTATGAATACGCTTTTGGTTTAAAAATGCGCCTGTGGGCATATCGGCTAAGCCGGTTTGCCCAGGCCAGTAGCCATAAAACCGCTGGGCCACCGGCGGAAAATAGACATATCCAAACACAGGAACGCCCCGGTACAGTAACCCCAGCGACACGCCCCAAAGCGGCACTCCCCGAGTAAAGTTAGTGGTGCCATCAATCGGATCAATAATCCAGCACCAGTCTGTCTCTGGAAATTGATGCTGGGCCTCTTCGCTGAGCACGCCGTGGTCGGGAAAGGCGTTAGCGATCGCGGCTCGAATGGTTTGATCGGCCCAGCGGTCGGAGGCCGTCACCAGACTACCATCGGCCTTTTGTTCAGCCGTAACGGCACCAGAATTTGGGCCAAAATTTGTCATGAGCGTTTTGCCGACATCTGCCGCTGTGGTCTCGGCAAACGCCAAAACATCCGCCCAAAACTGTTTCATAAATTATTCCAGTTCTCCCTCTAGTACCGCCGCGATCGCTTTAGTCGATCGGGTTTGAAATTCTTTGACATTGACCCGGCTCAGCAGATTAAACGCTAACACCATACCGATTGCTTCGCAGCCAAATACCAGGGCAAATGCCAGAAAAGTTTCGCTAAACCATCGCCGCCCTAAATCCAGCAGGGCACCTCCAGCAACCGTTGCGCTAGCCTGAGCCAGGGCTTGAGCCAGACTCCAAGCCCCAATAAAGGTACCGGCAGTCTCCGCGGCGGTCAGATCAAGCATTAAACTAACTGCGCCGTTGGTTAGAATCCCAGACGAGAGACCAAACAGCATAACGGCGCTTTTTAGCAGGGTTGAAGAGAGGGTTAGCCCCGAGCCAATTACCAACAAAAAGCAGGCCCCCGTGCACAGACATCCCAACTGGGCCGCTTTTTGTTTCCCCATGCGCGGCACGATCAAAAAGCCAGACACCCCCATGCCGACTAAAATGCCATAGCCCCAAAATTGATTGAGTCCGGCGCTTTCACCCAAACTCATCCCAAACACCTCTCGGGCGTAAGGCTCTAGCACGGGCTGCTGCAAAAACAGGCTTAGGGTCATCACCAGCAAAAAACAGAAGAAAATGCCCGTCTGTCGAGATGCTGTCAGTACCGATATGGCCTGGCCTAGGGTGACTTTATCCTCGCGGTCAGCAAAGGAGGAGCGGGACGCGTAGCGGGAATATTTGCGCTCAATGCCAACGGTTGCCAAAATGCCCAGCACCATCACGGCCACGGGAAAAATAACAAACATCCGGGTAATTCTGGCCTCCAGCGTTTCGGGGGTCACCCCCTCCAGCATGACTTGCCCGGCGATTGCCCCAGCCACAATGCCCACCATCAACATGGCCCAGACAATGCCTACCAGTTTGGAGCGATTGTCTTCATCAGAGATATCGACCAGGAGGGCCGTAAAGGGCGTGGCGCTGACGCTGATACACAGCCCGTAAACGGCAAATATAAACGCCAATAGGCCGAGCCATGCGTAGGTTTGGCTGCTCCAGCCGCTAGCCGCGCTGGCCCCTAGCTGCCACACAACCTGAACCGCCACAAATAAAACAACGGCCTGCAAACAGAGCCCCATCCAGACGTAGCCCGTACGATGGTAGCCGCGAAGCGGTCGAGAATCAGATAGTTGCCCAAACCAGACCCGGGCCGGAGCAACAAATTGGTACATTGCCAACGCACCAGCAGCCAGCGTACCGGGGATTTTGAGCTCTGAAATCAGAACCTGATTTAATACCCCCAAGGTCAAGAGGGACAGCAGGCCCAGCCCCATCTGAAAAAGTCCCAGACGGACCATCGTCAAAAGGTTGATGCGGGGCGGCGATGGTCTATCGACCGCCAGGGTTGAAAGATTTTGACCGACCATAAATCAGCAATAAGTTCTCTATCTCTTCAGGATATCGGTTGAAGATAGCAGCCGCGTCAATATGGTCTGGATATTCACAATGCGATCGATGTGGTATATCGATTCCACCATGGCATGATAAGGTGCCCCATCATGATTATTTAAAACCAGATTTAGCGCTGGAACCAGGCAGTTAAAGCGATCGCGAGGGCATCGGCGGCATCATCGGGCTTGGGCAACTGGGCTAACTTTAGCTCCCGGGCAACGGCATCTTGAACCGAAGATTTATCGGCATTGCCGTAGCCTGTCAGCGCCTGCTTTACCTGGGCCGGCGTAAATTCAACAAAGGGCAGATTATGCTGAGCTAGCACCAGCATCACGACGCCCCGAGCCTGGGCAACCAAAATGGTGTTGCCCATGCGGTAAAAAAAGAGTTTTTCAATGGAGACCAGATCAGGCTGCCAGTGGGCAATTAAGCTATGCAAATCGTCGTACAAAATTTGCAGGCGATCGCCCACCGCTGTTTTAGCAGGTGTCTCAATCACGCCAAAATCCAATGGTTTGACCTGATCGGGTTCTCTTTCAGTTGCCGCTGCTTTGGTGCAGGACAAAATGCCGAAACCTAAAATCGCCAATCCGGGATCGAGACCTAAAATTCGCTGCGACATTCCCTACATTAACGAACCCCAGAGGGCTGTAAACCGTTGCTGTGGGCACTCTCAGGTTCTGACAGGCCAAACACCTGGCTAAAGACTTTTTCCACCTTGTACCCAGAGTCAATCGACTCTAGCGGATCTTTTCGCAGACGATGGCGCAAACATAGCGCAATCACCCGACGAATATCGTCTATAGTCACCTCGTCTCGCTCTTCGTAGGCTGCGATCGCCTTTGCTGCCCGGTTAGTGACAATATCCCCTCGGAGACCGTCCACATCTAGCTCAGCACAGACCTGAGAAATTTTAACCCGCAGATCGCGATCGATTTCCACTGCCTTTAGCCGCTGTTGGGCGCTAATCAGCTGATTTTGGAGCGCCTGCTGCTCAGCCGCATGCTGATCCAAATAGGCTTGAGGATCTAAATCAAACTGGGATCGCTGTTCCACAATTTGAACTCGCAGCTCCGGATCGCGCACAGTACGAATTTCAGCGTGCATGCCAAATCGATCTAAAAGTTGGGGTCTTAGCTCCCCTTCTTCTGGGTTGCCAGAACCTACCAGCACAAACTGGGCCGGATGACGAATAGAGATGCCCTCCCGCTCTACCGTATTCCAGCCGGAAGCGGCAGAGTCTAGCAGCACATCCACCAGGTGATCGTCTAAAAGATTCACCTCATCTACATAGAGAATGCCGCGATTAGCCTTTGCCAAAAGCCCAGGCTCAAAGGCTTTGACCCCCTCTGAGAGCGCTTTTTCAATGTCAATTGTGCCGCAGACTCGATCTTCGGTTGCACCCAAGGGTAAATCGATCATTTGCACTTTTTTCTTGACCGTGGGGATTTCTTCTCCCTGTTCAATTCGGGCTTTGATTTCATC